>JAQVID010000282.1 GCA_028695865.1 Thermoguttaceae bacterium
CCCGTTGTACGGTCTCCGCCAGGTCGAACTCCGGCTCCGGGCGTACGATCTCCCGTTGTGCGGTCTCCACCGGGACGAACTCCGGCTCCGGGCGTGCGGCCGGCTGTTGTCCGATCACCCGTTGTGCGATCTCCACCGGGGCGGTTCATTCCGGCACCGGGTCGGTCTCTGTCGGGTCGATTCATTCCGGGGGAACGATGGTCGCCAGCCGTCGGCTTATCCCCGGGAACGAAACCGGGTCGGGACGGTCGATCCATTGGCTGGAGACGGTGCCCCTGGCCACGACCAATCATGTCACGCACAGGGTCATATGGCGGATGACCACCGGGTCCACCACGGAAATGATCATGAGCCCAAAAAGGATCATGCGGACGGAAATGAGGATTATAAGGATGAAATTGTTCCCAATGGCGATTGTATCCAATGAAGAAACTTAAATTGCCGCTGGTCCAACCGAAGCCGCACCCCCAACCGTAATATCCCCAAGGTCGATACCACGGATAAGGAACGAACGGGCGAACCCAAACACCACACCAAGGCCGATAACACCAGACATGCGGTCGAAAAAGATTCCAATACGGCTCATAACAATACGGCTCGCGATAATAATCGTATACAATATTATTATAGTAATTATTCGTTTGATACTCTGTAATATACTGATTGATCACGGTTTCATTCACGGGAGGCGGCAACGCTTCTTCCTGTACCATTTGATTATCAGCGATTTTATTCATTTTCACTTCTTCCGGCACAGACTTGATAAACTCGTCCTGAAGCGGATGAGCACCGAGCCAATAGATACGCCCGGTTTGATCGTCGACAATAGCCGCGACCGCGTTGACCATACCGGTTTTGATTAAATCTTGTAATTTCGATGATTGCATAATCACCGATTCAAGCGACTGCCACGCAATGGCCTCGGAAACGACGTTTGCCAATTCTTCCCCTTGAAGCTTGGGATAAGCTTCCTTTGCCCGGGCAACCGCCGGTCCGAGAAGATTGTAAAGCTCCATTGTCTTGTCGGCACTGGCGTTATCGGCGTATGTCTTTTCCTTGGCGACCTTACCGGCTTCAGCCTGAGCGATCGCCTTGAGCGCGTCATATTGCCGCAGGAAATTAAGCACATCGCGACTTGGATAATGGGACATAACCACCACAACAGGCGTACGAAGGTTCATGATTCCATATTCGAGATCGTCTTGTTCCTTTGCCGTAAAGACCCCCAATTGGAGTGGTACCAGATAAAGGTCTTTTGTCGTCAGGTCGGTCAAAACGTCGGGACTCACCGGCATATCGGAGCTATGGAGAGTGGTTGCCAGAGGATAGCGGTTTTCCGCTTTGGACAAAGGCGGAAGCTTCGAGGCACTGGCCGTGTCGTCCTTAATATAACGGGCATTGCCGGCAACGAGTTGTCGGTAGGCTTCTTCCGGAGTCAAATTGGCGTTATCGCCTTGCCCCAAAGCTATGGAAGCCAGGAAAAACAGTCCCAGTGAGCATAGCACCGGCGGGATTCCAAAATGTGTTCGTATCGCACGGGTCATGATACAGTCTCCTTTTGGAGTGTCGTGTTGATTGTATAACGGGCATTCCGTTTTCAACACAGAGACGAAATACCGCGAGCCTCCTTGCGAAAAATTGAGTACATTTTCAAGGGCCGTTTCTGAAATCCATTCCAGAGGTACGTCAATTGCTCCTGATCACATGACCTGCCGTCCCGATGATCTGATTCACAACGCAGAAACACTCAAAGTCCGGCAGACATCTTACTTCATTGTAGGCCAATTTCACGTAAAGACTACATGTATTCTAGCCTCTTCCCGCTCATTTTCAAGAAAAAAGAAAATAAATTCAGTTATTTTGCGTACTTGCGTCCTATTCCGACTTTCTTCTGCTGTTTGCGGAACTTCTATACTGCTGCTCCCAATTTTATTTCTATGTGTTTGGCTCATCACTTATATTCTGTGGCCTCAGAGCCCCGGGGACGACTGCCGCAAGTTAGCCGCAAGTTATAAGAATCGTCCTTAATATAATGTCCTTAATATAGTGTATGAGCATGTACCTGCGTAAACTTGCCATGAAACAAGCCGAAACAGGCCAACCGCGGCCAGGAATGGAAAACCGAGAGGCAGAATGGGTAGCTTGCGTAACATGCAGGGAGTTATCGAAACAATGTCCGCCGGCAGATCCGATACAACCCGAACAACTATTACAGTTTAACCATTTTACAATGCTAGCAATAAACTCTCAAGAGTTAAAAGACGATTTTTTTTCAGCCTTCCACCACGGAAACAGACGGCAAACGCCGGCTAAAACGTACTTTTACAGGGTATAATCGTTAAATTTTATCCAGATTGAAAGGAACTCCCAACGGACAGAAGAATATTTTGATTTTTGCGGAAAAACCCTTGTTCTTCATTCAAGGAGAGCAACTGATAATACCGATACTATCATCACCCGGCAAGGATAAGTAAACAAAGCTTAAAAATCCTTGCCATACGCGAAAAGCAAAAGGGGACGACAATTTTTGTTAATGGAATTGCTAAGGTGTTTGCGATGTGCAAACGCCGACAAAAGTTGATCGTTATTAACATTGTGGGAGTCGCGCTGGACAAAAGGGTCAGGATGGAATTCGGCATCAGCACCAGGAAGAAGCAGGGAACTTCTTGATTGCGGGCCCAAGGAAATCCAATTCGTCCAGAACCACGATTCTTTACACGAGGTAAAAAAAGGAGAGTTTGCCCTATGAAAACCCGTATTTTCACAATTTGTTTCGTTGTTCTTTCGATGATCGGTATTCAGTCGTTTGCACAAGAATGTGCGACTTGCACGGCTGCAAATCCTTGCAACACTTGTACCACTTGCTGCGGTAAGTCGGTTGAGTTATTCGCCGGTCTTAAGAACCTGATGGCCTGCCGTCCGTGTGTCGCTTGCGATGCCGCACCTGCTCCGGTCTGTGCCGCTCCGGCCCCGGTTGCCGCTTGTGCTCCTGTTGCTCCGTCATGTGAGCCGTGTGCCAAGCCCTGCAAGAAAGTTCGTTGCTGCAAGCCGGTTTGCAAACCAGTCTGCAAACCCTGCAAGCCTGTCTGCTGCAAACCTTGCAAGCCCTGCTGTGAACCGGCTCCGGTTGCCGTTTGTGCTCCCGCTGTTCCGTCCTGCGAACCGACTTGTGCTCCCGCTTGCGGTCCTTGCTTCCCCCGGATTAAAGCCGCTGTCAATCGTCCGCTCAGCTGCATGCACCGAACTGTGAATGGTATTTTCGTCGCCTTGGCTGACGTTACCGCTCCCCGCTGCTGCAAAACCTGTGGCGCTACCCCTTGCGGTTGCGATGTTCCCGCCGTTGAAGCTTGTGCTCCGGTTGCTCCCATTAGCTGCGGTCCGGTTGTCGCCGCTCCGGCCAGCAAGATTGAAGCCCTTCCGGCCAGTCCTGCTCCCAAAAAATGAGTTGGTTCGATGAATCGATAGTAAGAAAATGATTACGGTTTGTATTCCCATTACGCAAGCCGTATACCAAGACTAAAGCCTGCCGCCGAGTTTTCGGCCGCAGGTTTTTTTTGTGTTTCATCTGCATGTAAATATTCTCTGCCTGCTTTTTTACCCGTTTTCCGAAATCTGTTGAACTTCTGCCTTCCGGCAAAAAAAATCATATCAGGTTGAGCCTGTTGACACGGCAACTTGCGACAGGTAAAATATTCTGTTGGTTATCGGGGAACATGGCCTCGGATCACCGTTTATTTTTTTACAAAGCCGTCATAGGACCCGAGTCCTTTTTACCAGAGTGTCCGCATTTACCAGGGAGTCCGCAATGCAAAGATTTTTGGCTGGAATGTGTTTTGTGTTCTTTTTAGGAGTGGCCGTCGTGGTCACCGCGACAGAAGCAGGTTCGAATTTCAATGTCCGTTCGTTCGGGGCAAAAGGCGACGGAAAGACCAAGGATACCATTGCGATTCAAAAGACCATTGACGCGTGTACCGCGGCGGGGGGTGGTACGGTGGTCGTTCCTCCCGGGACCTATATGACCGGTTCAATCTTTTTGAAAAACAATGTCGATTTTTATATCATGTCAGGAGCGACACTCCTGGGAAGTCCCAACAAAGAAGATTACAACAAACTCGACATTTGTCCCCAAAACAGCGGCAGTACGAATGAATCGTCATTCGGTGCCCACCTGATTCTGTGTATCGAGCAGAAAAACGTGACATTGCGAGGCCCTGGTATCGTTGACGGTAACAGTATGAAATTCATGGTCGACGAAAAAGGTGTTCCTTATCCGGGTCAAAACAAAATTCCCTGGCGACCATCGCAAATGCTCTATTTTGTCGAGTCGGATCATATTCGTGTCCAAGACATTCAACTTCTCAATTCAACGTATTGGACCTCATTTTATCACGGCTGTACTCATGTCTTTATTCGTGGTGTCAAGATCAAAAATTCACGTCTGCCACACACTTACAACGGTGACGGAATCGATATCGATTGCTGTGAATATGTTTCAATAAGCAACTGCCAAATCGATTCGGCCGACGACTGCATAACGCTTCGCGGAAACGACAAGAAACTCAAAACACGTCGCCCATGCCGTTTCGTTACGATTACCAATTGCGCTGTCTCCACCCCGTGCAACTGCTTCCGATTTGGCGTCGGCGATGGTCAGGTGAATCATATTGCGGTAAGTAATATCGTGATTGAGAACTCTCGAACGGCATTCAATTTCGTCTCGTCCTGGAATAAAGACGGTCGTGGGGTCGATATGCATGATATTCTTATTTCCAATGTCGTCGTCGATTGTCAGATTCTGATCCACATGTATTACAAGTACGCGACCAAAACTTTGTTCAATAATATTTCGCTGAACAGAATCTCCGGCGCGGTGCGCCAGGTTACCGATATGGACGAAGCCCGAAGAGACCCAAAAACCAAATGGCTCAACACGGCATGTCCCTATGTCGTTTCCATGGAAGGCAAGCCGGGTCAGACATTGCAAAATATTCGAATTGCGGACGTTGATCTGACGGTATTTCCCGGCGCTCAATGGATCGCGTCCCATATCGACGGTTGGGCGATGGAAAACATTGTTCTCCGTTCCGTTGACCCGGCCAAACCGGCGCAATATATACTGAAAGAAATTAAAAATGATTCCTGGCAAGGTCGCATAACCCCCCAGCCGGCGAAATAGTCGCGTCTCTCTCGCAACTTAAATCACCGCCGCCCCTTGCCATGATTCCCCTTGCTCCGGCTTTTTACTTCCGATTCTTCAATTCCGGTCATTCCTTCCCCGTTTACCTTCGGAAAACGGGGGGATTCAAGCCGCACAACGCGAAAAATCACGCAAACCTTTTTACATCCGATTCTTCAGTTTTCGTCTTTTCCTTCCCCGTTTACCTTCGGAAA
>JAQVID010000283.1 GCA_028695865.1 Thermoguttaceae bacterium
GAATTCAAAGAGGGTAAAGAGGACAATCCGGGCTGTTCCTGTTTCCCGATTTCGCTCGTTTCGTCTTGAAGCGTTATGAAATCCAAACCCTGACGTGTTCTCGCGAAACCATGAAGGAAAAGGAAGAATCGTTATCGTATCCTTCCTCTTCTCTGTAAGCTCTGCGCCTGTGCGAGAACATCCTTGCTTCTTGAGCGGCACATAAAGGGACCTCTCCCAGTTATCCCCGGTTGTGAGGACGTTGTCGCAAGCCTGTTCTATAGCGAGGTGGATTCTCCGCCGTCAACGCTTCCCATGGCTCCCCAGACGCCCCAGGGGGATGGACCTATCGCGTTGCTAAAAGTACTCGTGAGCGCCGATGTTTGGTTACCTGTATTGATCGTTTCGGAGACGAAGCGAACGCTCCCATCCGCCATGGCGATGTTGGCGCCCCCTTTGTGGTATGAACTGGGGGTCAACGAAAGCGCATAGTACATGTAGTTGTTATTTGACGAAAGACAGTTGGGTTGGTTGGGGGGCATCATGGTCAAAAAAGAAGTTACCGAAGGATAACCATTGCCATAACCCCGGCCGGGCATATTATAAAGCCAGGCATCCCCGTCGTAACTCGACGCGTACAGCGTTGAGTCGTTTGGGTCGCGGGCCGCCCCGAAACAGGTCGCCAAAGTCGATGTTGAGGCAAAACCTGAGGCAACGGCAATTCCGCCAAGCACTTTTTGCTTGCCGCTCAAAGTGAAAACGATCATTTCTCCCAACATGGCCGTGTTACTGGTTCCATCGAGAATATTCGCGAACGGGACGTTTGTGATATCGCCCCGCCGATAGATGCCACGCGGGGTATCGCAAAAGTTTGTATTGTCGTATGGCACAATGGCGTAATCGCCGGCACAATAGTGATAGTTGCCCGGCGACAACCCTTGGCCACTGCTCATGACCGTATCGATGCCGACCTCCGAGGGGCATATCATGGGATTGAAGAGCAAGTTGAGCGGCGCCTCATACGATCCCCGCGGCGAGTAGGGACTGACCGTTTTATCCTTATATTTTACCATCAGCGTATCGTAAAGGGCCGTCTGTTCCATATACGGAAGCGCGGGAATAAAGGGCCCGTAAATGAAACGGAGTTTGTCCCCCGCTGTGGGAGCATTGCCGTAATTGATACCACGTTCCCAACCGAGTGAGGTTTGACCCATGGAGTTGGGAAGATAACCATAGGTGTCGTGGTGAACATGCTGCGCCAAGGCAAACTGCTTGAGTTTGTTCGTACATTCCATGCGTCTTGCCGCTTCCCGGGCAGCCTGAACAGCCGGCAAAAGCAGAGCAATCAAAATACCGATGATCGCGATCACGACCAACAGTTCGACCAGAGTAAATGCTTGTCGTTTCATTGAGATCCCTTTTAAAACAGAGTTTTTTTGCAACTGTCCACGGCGATTTTGCCTTTCGCACGAAAGGTACGCCTTAAACCTTTAATATGAGTATAGCAGAACCGACCAGACGCGTCAACGAATGGATTCGGATATTGTCTTGAGAAGGACAAAATAATCCAAAAAACTGTCCATAAGCAGCTCTACCGCGAATAAAACCGCGAATGAAAGAAATTGGGAGTAATTTTTGCCGCGGACGAATAAAAGAAATCTCTTTTGCTCTGCGCTCATTATACCACTCGAAGAACAAGCGTGTTTCTTCTTCCGTATCCTTGCGAGAGGCAGAAATAAAGATTTTTTGAAATCAAAATATTTGCCGCAGTCCGGTTATTAAGTCGGATTGACTGAAAGGGAGATTTAAGGATTTCAAATCGATATCCTCCTTTTCCATTTGCTCCATAAAATTTTGCATGTCGGTTCGTAATGATTCCGACATCTGAACAGATGAATTACGTGTCGTCCCGGTGAAGAGACGGGCAACGTCATTACGGTGTTTGCGTATATTTCGTGAATCCACAGAATGCTCATCCGCAAGTTTTCTCTTGAGCAGGTCCATAAACGCTTTGGCTTTCAAGACAATCAGACATTCTGTGGACACAGTGGAAAGCCCGGTGACAATTCTTTTGTTCTGTTGGATCAAAGAGTAATAATCGCCGTCCAGCAAAATAGCGGACAAACTGGAAACCGTTTCGTCCAAAGGAATTGGAGTCAGATTGTTCTCTTTCGTCAAAACAAGAGAATCCGGCAATCTGGAAAACAGCTCCAATTGAAAAGGATAAGATTCGTTTTCCGGTTTCCCGAATCGGTAGAAACACTTTTTTCCCTCCGTCATTTCCTGTATTGTGTATCGCCCTTGTCTGATAAAGTCCCAGAAAGCGCGGCCAAAATCCACATTCATATTTTCCAGACAGAGAACGATATCCAAATCTTTTGTCGTTCGAAAGGGTATGGCCATTGAATCCAGTACGATCGCACAGGCCACTCCACCAATGAGGACATAACATTCGGGGTAAGCAGCAAAAGCCTCTCGAAAAAGGTCAAGTCCTTTCGGCATAAAATTTCTCCTTGAGTTCGTCAAGAGCCATTTGAACACGTTCGTCCGAATGGTTCTTCAGGGTTAAATACAGTGAAATATCGTCCACTTGTTTACATTGTGGTAGTAGGGGATTTCGCGACCATATCTGAAGTATAATGGGCGAAACTTCAATCGGGAGCAACGTTAATTGTTTTTTTGTCTTGTTGAATTGAGTGAGAGAAATCGCCCGTTCTTCCTGATTCTGTTCCGCAATCATCGTTCGTTGAGAGAGTAATGTCATGCCCGACTCGAACATCCAGTCGGAAACAACATCCTTTTTATCGATTCCGACCGTTTTCTTTACGGGATTCTCAAGGTACTGACCGGCCTGTTCGAAGAAGGACGAATCAACAGGAGGAAACCGTAACACTTTCGATTTTCCCCGATTTTCCTTTGTTAGAAACGCAAAATATTCCAACTCGCTCAACGCCATGTAAAATGTCTGACGCGAACAGGAAAACATGGAATACAATTCACTTTGCGAAATCGGCGCTTTGACGAAACCGTTCAGGACCATTAAGAGAATTTCCTGCGCACAATGCGCAAGCTTTTGTGGTTCGACAAACGGGGATTCCTTCTTATCAGAGAGAACAACACCAACCGAAGGAAGAAAAAGCTGTTTATCCGGAACAATGAACTGAATCTTCCTCGCGATCAATCGTTGCCGCTGCCAGGACGGCATGGTATCCGTTACAAAAACGGTCATGAGGCCTGTTTGCTCATGAACGATTTGAAGGTACTTTTCGATTCCTGATGGAGCCAACATCATTTTGTGCCTGTCGACCATTAAAAGCAACGAAACGCTGTTCAGAACCATTTTATAAAAGGTATAGTTTCCCTTAATGATCATGGGCACATTAGCAACATCATGAAACAGTTCAATTTCCGGAGCTGTTCCGAACAATTGTTGAATATAGTTCCTTGTATCTGTAAGCATTTTCGACCTTCTTTCTTTTGCTCGTGTCTAATATACACTGGACATGAGCAGTTGTCAAGATAAGAAAAAAAGGGGTCGGGAGTAATTTTTGCCGGGATATACGCGATATGGGCAAAATAAAGGAAATGGATAAGTGGACGATACTCCCTTCTTCCATGTTTTTTTCCAAAAATAATACGTCTCAATGGCAAAGAACTTAACATTTTGAGTTGAGGTTTGTATAATCGTTGATTATGCCAAATAAATGGTGGAGAATCACCGCGTGGCTTTCGCGCCAAGGGCAAAATCGTCGTGAACGGATTCGGTTGAAAAATCCCGTTTTAAATATTATCTTCCTCACATCCGGCATACCGGCAGGAAAAACACAGAAAGGAAATTGTATGAAGCGGCACATTATTCTCTGTTTTGCTTTCGCGATTCTTTGTTCGTTCGCTTACGGAGACGATTATTATATCGCGCCCGACGGGAATGACGCAAATCCAGGAACGCTTGAACGCCCACTGGCAACCATCGAACAGTCGCAAAAACTGTGGCGTAACGCTCCGGCGGCAAAAGAGATTCGTGTCTTCTACCGGGGCGGATGCTACGAGTTTGTCAATACGGTCACATTCGACGATTCTGATCGTAAAGTCCCGATCACGATCGCCGCGTACAAGAATGAAAAACCTCTCCTCCAAGGCAGTCAAAAAATCGACGGGTGGAAACCGTCTCAACGTTTTCCCGGTGCCATTGAGACTCAACTTACCAAGCGGCAGCTCGACGCGTTTCCGCTCCCGGGACAACTCTTTTCCGATGGCAAACGGCTCGTTCGTGCCCGTCATCCCGATCGTGACGAAAGTAATCCCCGACAAAAAGGATTCCTGTTCGTGAAAGGCACTTTCGTGCCGCCGTTCGAGTATCCAGGCCGACTCATTGGCAGCTTGGTTATGCCGCCGGTACCCGGGACTTCGATTACCTGGAATTTTGACGGCGTCGTGGTTCCCGGAGAGTACCGCGTTTGGTTCCGATACGCGACCAATACCAAACTGCGTCAACTCCCTCATGGCCAGACCAACTTCGATGGACGGTGGAGTCTTCAAGTCAATAACGGAAGGCCGATCAAGATGCAGAATCTGCCCGACACCAACACGCCGGAAATCGTTCACGCACACGGCGGTTGGGCCAACTGTGCAACTGTCACTCTCCGCAAAGGTGAGAATACCATTACATGGATCAACGATGCCGGCGACTTGGTCGGTTTCGGCGGAATGGCCCTTGCAATCGACCCCGAATGGAAGCCGGCCAAGGACATGAAAATCAGACAATTCCCAATGACCGACGACAAACCGATCATCCATTTGGCCGCCAGTAATTTCAACTCCTCATACATAAAAAAGAGTAAATGGACAATTTCCGTCTATATTGGCACGAAGGACGCGTTTCGTTTCGTCCCGGGCAACCTGAAAGAAAACTGGTGCGGACCCGAAGTAGAAATGCATATCTTCCCCGGCGGCCTCGGAAGCTGTCACGCCTATATGGAGATTGCCCAGGTTGATAAGATCGACTCCCGACAAAACATCGTCTGGCTGGCTGACCTGCCGTGGAAAAAAACAATCTCCGAAGCGGACGTGAACAATGCCGGAGCAATTGCCAATGGACACGAAACGGATCTCGTTTCGCCGTTCGAGATCGGCGCAAGATATTATCTCGAAAACCACCCGGACTTCCTGAACGCCAAAGGAGAATGGTATCTCGACCGGAAAAGCGGTATTGTTTATCTCTATCCGCTTGATGGAAACAAGACCGACATCCGCATGGACAACACTGCGACGCTCTTCCGCGTTCTGGGCAAAAACGGCAATTCCTCCCCAACGCTCACCCTTCGCGGCCTGACCATTACGGAGACGGCGCACACACGTGACGATGGACATATCGGCTACCAAACAGGTACCCGAGGTGTTATAGAAATGT
>JAQVID010000284.1 GCA_028695865.1 Thermoguttaceae bacterium
GGTTTTCGTTCTTTGCAGGTTCCAAGTACCTTTTGTTCTCTATCGAAGCCGGAAAACACCCCCCTTTAAACAAAAGACAAAATTTTTGCACTTTTTCCGAAAAAATCCCGCAATTTTACCCCCCCCCATTTTAACTTGACAAGGCTGAAAAAGTCGAGTATCCTATGTGTATTGGAGGAGAGGGGCGTGTTTGCCTTTCGTTTTTTCAGCTTTCGCTCGTAGCGGTTATGCCGACGAAAGAACTTTGCAATCGTCCTGATCATATGTCTTGCTTTATCTGTATATTTGTGCTAGACTGATATACAGGATTAAAAGTCAGTTACCCCGTGTTTTGCGTACATATATCGACTTACGGTGTAACTTCTTTTGTCTCATACACTTGGTGCCAAGCAACTTTTTCGATTGATAAAAAAGGAGACTGACAATGAGAAACATGTTTGTTCATCGGAGGATGGGCACGATTCGCTCTTTGAACGCGATTCGCAAAGCCAGCGCATTTACACTTGTGGAACTTTTGGTCGTGATTGCGATCATTGGTATTCTGATTGCGCTTCTTTTGCCGGCGGTTCAAGCGGCACGGGAAGCGGCACGGCGGATGCAGTGCACAAACAACCTCAAACAGATTGGAATTGGCCTGCACAATTATCACGATACGAACAGTTATTTTCCCCCACAGCATATGGGCAAAGGGAGCTGGTCGCCGGCGCTGACCTCATTTCACGTCGCGTGCCTTCCGTTCTGCGAACAGCAACCGCTCTACGATACGATTATTGCCAAAATTGACAAGACAACCGGAGTCTGGCCCGGTCATACGGACGTATGTTACGAAGGAAGGCTCAATTACATCAAGTGTCCATCTGACCCGGGCGATGACGTATCACTGATTGGGACCGGGCGTAATATAAGCACCGTCTCTTACGCGGCTTGTATGGGCGATGTTATTCTCCAGACGAACAGTTATAATTACACCAAACTGCGTGGTTTCTTCGCTGGCGGATACGGTGTACTGGTCACAAGCGATGGTGCCAATGGGAAAAGTTATCTCTTTTGTAATACCTTTGCCGACCTGACCGATGGTTCGTCCAATACGATAGCAGTGGGCGAAATATGCATTGGCTATCCGAATAACGAAAAGAAAATCAAAGGCGGACTCATTAAAAATGATAGTGGCAGCTTGACGACGGGTTCGGCCTGCATCGGGGCAATTGATCCCGAAGACCGCTCCTCGTTCAATCAAACAGGCTTGACGAACGCCACTTTTTCCCGGAGTCGTGGTTCCCAATTCAATGATGGAACCAATCGCACATCGGCGTTTACAACCGTTCTCCCCCCGAATGCCCCAAGCTGTGCATTGACTTCCGCATGGAACGGGTCGGAACGCGCATTCTTTTCCTCGCAGAGTTATCACTCCGGCGGGGTGAATGTTCTTTTTGGAGATGGTTCCGTGCGATTTATTTCCGAAACAATTGAAACGAAGAACATGGGTTACGGACTTTATTCCTGGGGAAGCAGCGACGCGGAAATGCCAATTGGTGAAAGTCCATTCGGACTTTGGGGGGCCTTGGGCTCTGCTCGCGGTGGTGAATCGGTCGCGTTGTAGATTTTCTTTTTGTCATGGTTGCAGCCAGGACTTTAATAGGAAAGCGGCTTCGTTTTAGTATGATAGACAAGCCCGTAATGCAGGTCGCTTGCGACCGGAATTAGGGAATTGCACGACCGCAATCAGCGAGTTGGGACTTATTCGAACCGCTCTGGCCCTCATTGCGCTCGTTTCACTCGCTCCCTATACGGGCTTGTATGTAAAATCGCTCGTGCCAAAGAAGTTTCCTCAGCCAAAGTGTCCACAGTCTCATCACCCCCCCTGGCAAAAATTTTTTGTCCTGCACTTGATTTTTTTCCCCGTTTATGTTTAAATATTCTGTTGATCACGTTCCTGATGTGTTAGTTGGGGACTGAAACTTATTACACAGAAACACTGCCTGCCCAGGCGGCATACTATTCTTTTGTACGAAGGCACCCCATAACCAGAAGTTGGAGGTTGATTTGACTTGTTTTGATTTGGAAGGAAAAAGTGATTCATTTGCGAAATACGCTGTCCATTACGATATTTCCCGCCAGACGGGTACGACAGCAACGAAGATTCCCACGAGGGATCAGGTTCCGGTTGACGATACTTGGGACTTGACCCGCCTGTATAAAACAGACAAAGCCTGGGAACAGGAGTTCAGTCGCTGGACGGGTCAAACCGAAACCATCGCGGAATATCGTGGGCAGTTGGGCAATGTTGATCGCTTGGTTGAACTCTTGACTTACTCGGATAAATTGAACCGGTGCGCCGAACGTTTGGGGCAATATGTTTATCTCAAAGTAACGGAAGACGGCTCCAACGCTTTGTATCAGCAGATGAAAGAGCGTTTCCGGTTTGCTTGTTCGCAATTTGAGGAGAAATCAAGCTTTATTCACCCGGAACTAATGTCGCTTTCCCGGACTGTCTGGAAAAAAATGCTCGACGACGAGCGACTTGCTCCCTGGCGACTTTCCCTTACCCGGCTTTTGCGTCAGAAAAGTCATACGCTTTCTGTGCGGGAAGAACGACTCTTGGCGTTGAGTTCGCAAATGGAGCAGATTCCGGAACAGACGTTCGACTATCTGAACGATGTTGATCTTTCGTTCGGAGAACTTCGCGACGAAAACGGTCAGACCTTGCCGCTGACCCATTCAACCTTTATTCTGTTTTTGCACTCGCCGGACCGCAAAGTTCGTCGGGAAGCGTTTGGCAAATTCTATCATGTTTACGAACAGCACCGACACACGTTGGCTTCACTTCTGGCCGGTTCGATCAAAAAAGATTTCTTTTATTCGAAAGCACGGAACTTCACCGATACCATGGAAGCGTCTCTTTTTTCAGAGCATATTCCCGGAACGGTTTATGATCATTTGATCGAAGGCATTCACACCGCAATGCCGGAAGTCCACCGATATTACGACATTCGCCGAAAAGCCATGGGCTACCGCGACATTCATTTTTATGATACGTACGTGCCAATCATACCGGATGTCAAGAAAAGTTTCAAGTGGGACGAAGCGCTGGAACTGGTTCTCGACGCCGTATCGCCGCTTGGCAATGAATATGTTCGTGTCTTGCGAAAAGGACTCTGCAAAGACCGTTGGGTTGACCGCTACGAGAACCAGAACAAGGCCAGTGGCGCGTTCAGCTACGGAACGTACGATGTGCCTCCGTATATTATGCTCAATTACAAAGCGGATCATATCGACAGCGTTTTTACTCTGGCACACGAAGCAGGTCACGCCATGCACAGTTGGTTTTCGTCCAAAGCACAGCCGTGGCGATACAGTCGTTATGAGATTTTTTTGGCCGAAATCGCCAGTACGCTCAATGAGGAACTCCTGTCACAGTATCTGCTCAAGCACACAACCGATAAAATCGAACGCGCGTGGCTGGTCAATCGCCAGATCGACGCCATTCGCGCGACCATCTTCCGTCAAACCATGTTTTCCGAATTCGAAAAACAGACTCACGAATTGGCCTCACAAGGCAAACCGCTCACCGTCGACGACTTCCGCAATATTTATCGTGAACTGCTCGACGCGTATTTCGGTCCCCGCTTCGCCATCGACGAATCTCTCACCCTGGAATGCTTTCGCATTCCCCATTTTTATCGATCGTTTTATGTTTACAAATACGCAACCGGCATGTCGGCCGCCTTGGCTCTGGCCGGACGCATTCTCGACGGAGGCAAAAAAGAACGCGACGATTATTTCAAACTCCTCAAGGGAGGGTGCAGTGCCGATCCGCTTGATATCTTGAAAGCCGCGGGAGTGGACATGACCGGACCGGAAACCATTCCCGCCGCCATGAGCCGTTTCAAGTCGCTTGTCGATGAACTGGAATCAGGTTTATTGTAAGTTCAAAACGACCCAATCGGAGTGCCGCGGAACGTCTGTTTTTACAAGTCCAACAAGCGTAACGCGGCAGTACGAAACGCGACGACTCCTCGTTCAAACGCCCCGGATTCAATCGCTTCTCATTCAATCGCTTCTCATTCAATCGCTTCTCATTCAATCGCTCCGGGCACCGGCCCGGACGACTTGCATTGCGATTTACAAATAGAAAACTTTGCCGGGATTCATGATGTTTTTGGGATCAAGCCCCAGCTTGATTGCGCGGAGCATGTCAAGATATTCTTCGGAGACGACGCAGGTCATGTAGTCGATTCGCTTGTGCCCTATACCATGTTCGCCGGAAATGCGACCACCGACCTGGGCGACGACGGCATACGCTTCCCGCAAAATGGTCGGAAGTGTTTCATACCATTTTTCACTGGACCAGTCGCCCGGGGCGCAGATTCTCGCGTGAAGATTGCCGTCGCCCGCGTGACCATAGCAGGGAATCCGAACGCCATACTTGTCGGCAAGCTGCTCAAATTCGCTCACAACGACCGGTATGGACGCCGGAGGAACAACGACATCCTCGCCGCTTTGAATCGGATAACGCATACTGAACGCTTCCGGAATGGTACGACGCAATTTCCAGAGTCGTTCGGAAGTCGCCGGATTATCCGCAACATAGACTTCGGTCGCACCCAATTTCACGCAGTCAAGACCGACCGCTTCGTAATCTTTTTCGACCTGGCTCTTTTCGAAACCGTCGATTGTAACAAGCAGCATGGCCCCGCACGATTGCCATGGAAGCGTTTCGTTTAAAAAGGCGCACGTCTCGGCAAGTGCCTGACGATCCATGTACTCAATTGAAGTTGGCGTTACACCGGAAGAAATCAAAAGTTTCGGTACCGCGTCTATCGCTTGCCGACTCGACGAAAACAGACAAAGCAAATCGGTCTGGTATTTCGGACGCGGGATCAACTTCAAGGTGATTTTCGTAAAGAAACCGAGAGTTCCTTCCGAACCGGTCATGAGCGGAATAAGATTATATCCGGTAACGTCTTTCATGAGCGTGCCCCCCAACTGGACGATTGTCCCGGTAGGCGTTACGACTTCCAGACCAAGCACATAGCGAACGGTCACGCCATATTTAACGGCCTTTCCTCCTCCGGCGTTTTCAGCAACGTTTCCTCCGATAAAGCATGTTTCGACACTCATCGGATAGCCGGCGTAGAACAGGCCGGAATCACGAACATACTCGTTAATGTCGTTGGTGATCACGCCCGGCTCAACCGTTATCGTCATGTTGGCCGGATCAAAATCGATTATATGATTCATGCGATCAGAGCAAATTACAATTCCGCCATGCACCGGAACGGCGCCTCCTGAAAGACCGGACCCGGCACCGCGCGGCGTCACGGGAATTGATTTTTCATTGGCCAGACGCACAATAGC
>JAQVID010000285.1 GCA_028695865.1 Thermoguttaceae bacterium
CGAAGCGAACTCTTTAAACTTGGGGATAAAACCCTTGAGCGGGTGACTTGTCAAATAGAAACCGAGCACCTCTTTTTCGAAACCGCTCTTCTGACGTTCATCCCATTCTTCAATATCGGGGAGTCCAAGCGTGATTTGAGTTTGCACATCTTCTTCCGGTTCATCGTCCAGCATGTCGAAAAGACTTTGTTGACCGCGCTGTCGATCCACCGCCGCCGTTTGGCCTATCTTAACGGCCTTGTCAAGCGACTGCATGAGTTGCGAGCGTTTACAGCCAAAACAATCAAACGCACCGGCTTTAATGAGCGATTCCACAGTACTTCGAGGAACCGTATGCGGATCAATACGCTCGTAAAAATCGAAAATACCACGGAACGGACCACCGGCCTGTCGGACTTTGACAATTTCCGCGACGGGTCCCGCGCCACAACCTTTAATCGCGGTGAGTCCGAACGTGATCTTACCGTCTTTGACCGTATAAAGCGGGAACGATTCGTTCACATTCGGCGGCAGCACGGTAATATTCATGAGCTGGCAGTCGTCCAAATGCTCGCCCGTGGGGTCCTTTTTATTGAACTCCCGCTTGTCAATATCGCCACACAACAATGCGGCCATGAATTCAACCGGGAAATGAGCTTTCAAGTACGCGGTAATATAAGCGATACGGGCATAGGCCGTCGAGTGCGATTTATTAAAACCGTAGCCTGCGAATTTTTTGATCAAGTTGAACAGGGCAAGAGCTTCTTTTTCCGAAAGGCCATTCTCTTTGGCCCCTGCGGTAAAATCGCCAATGAACTTTTGAATCAGTTCTTCTTTCTTTTTACTGATCGCTTTAATACAGGAATACGCACTGGCAAGCGGAATTTTGCCGAGTCGATGAAGAATCCGCATGATCTGCTCCTGATAGACCATAACGCCATTGGTTTCGGCAAGGATTTCTTCCATGACCGGGTGCAAATACGAAGGAGCTTTTTTCTTGTGCTTGACCGCGATATAGTCATCGACCATTCCCCCTTCGAGCGGGCCAGGCCGATAGAGCGCCAGAGTCGCAATAATATCGCGGAAATTATCGGGCTTCATGCGGGTCAACAGTTCACGAATACCGGCACCTTCGAGCTGAAAGACTCCTTTGGTTTCACCGCGGCACAAAAGAGCGTAAGTTTCTTTGTCGTCCAGGTCGAAGGCGTACGGATCGATTTTCTGATTCGTTGTTTTTTCGATAATACGAATCGCGTCGGACAAGATTGTCAGGTTCCGCAGACCGAGAAAGTCCATTTTGAGCAGGCCGGCTTTTTCAACGTCGCCTGCCGCCCATTGTGTCGTTACAATTTCTTCTTTGTCCTTCAACTGCTGCTGGAGCGGAACGAAATCGGTTAGCGGATGATCCGAAATCACAACGGCGCAAGCGTGTGTCGAAACCGACTTGGCCAAGCCTTCGACCTGTTTCGCCAGATCGATAAGTTCTGTGACGTCTTTATTCGACTTGTATACCTTATCAAGTTCCGAATGATCTTCCATCGCTTTTTTGATCGTCATTTTGGGAACTTGCGGGACCAGCTTGGCGATCTCTTCCGTTTGATGAAGAGGAAGCCCGATGGCGCGACCAACGTCCTTGATTGCGGCACGCGCAGCCAGAGTGCCAAAAGTCCCGATCTGAGCGACTTTGTCTTCGCCGTATTTTTGCTTTACATATTCCAGAACTTCGCCGCGTCGCTGTTTGTCAAAGTCGATATCAATATCAGGGGCTTCAAGTCTGTTTTCGTCGAGGAATCGTTCGAACAGGAGGTCATACTCAAGCGGGCAAACGTGAGACAGATTGAGGGCATAGCAGACAATGGCCCCAACACCGCTTCCACGAGCCGTTCGCTGAATATCATGTTCTTCGGCGAACCGGACGAAGTCCCACACGATAAGAAAGTAATTCGGAAAGCCGAGTTTGCTGATGACCGAAAGTTCGCGATTGAGCCGGTTCATGACCTCTTCCGAAAGTTCGCCGTTAACAATGCGTTTTGGATTGCCCGCGTAACGGCGTTTGAGCCCGGTCAAACAGAGTTCGCGCAAATATTCGTCGCTTGTTTTGCCGTCCGGCGGAACAAAAGCGGGAAAGAATCGCTTGCCCAATTCAAGATTGACGTCGCAACGGTCCGCGATCTCCAGAGAGCGTCGAATGGCCGCTTCCTGCGCCGGCATGAACGCGAGCATTTCGCGACCGGTTCGCAAATAAAACTCTTCCGCGTTCATTCTCATTCGGTTCGTGTCGGTTCGAAACGCGCGAGTATTAACACACAAAAGAATGTCCTGGGCCGCGGCGTCTTTTCGCTGAGCGTAATGAACATCGTTCGTCGCGACCGTCGGAATCCCCAACTCTTGAGCAAGTTGAACGCTGTAATGAAAGACGTCTTTTTGAATCGGCAAACCGTGATCCTGAAGTCCAATATAATATCGATCACCAAACAGTTCGCGGAACCAGCACGCAACATCCCGTGCCCGTTTAAGCGATTCTTCGTTGCCGTGTCCGGAAGAAATTGCCCGGGAAAATTCACTGGCCACGCAACCACTCAAGCAGATAAGCCCTTCGTGATATTGCGTCAGGAGTTCATGATCAATTCGCGACTTACCGTTGTACTTGCCTTCCAAAGACGCTTTTGTCGCCATTTCCAGCAGGTTGTGATAACCGGTATTGTTCATAACCAGAAGCGTAAGATGATGATTCGATTCGCTGTGCAAGGCGAGCTTTTTATTGAATCGGCTCTCAGGAGCGACATACGCTTCATAGCCCAAAACAGGCTTGATACCTGCCGCTTTGGCCTTTTGGTAGAATTCGAGCATGCCGTGCAAATTACCATGGTCGGTAAGGGCCAGTGCCGGCATATTGAGCTCTTTGGCCCGTTTGATCAGAACATCGATCTTGGCGGCCCCATCAAGCAGCGAATAATGAGAATGGACGTGAAGATGTACAAAAGGAATCGATCCATCGTCGGGTACCGGTGCCGCAGAAGTCGCCTCGGCGGAATCGGGACCTGACGCAGGAAGTTCCTCGCCTTCGGAGTCTTCTTCCAATACTTCTTCGTCTTCAAGAAAATCGTCTTCTTCCAGAAAATCTTCACTCATGGCATATCCTTCCCTGGTTTTTATCCGCGACAGACCGCAGATATCGAAATGATTCCCAACCTAAATTGCGATTGCCGTCCATACGAAGCATGTGCCTCGCGAAATCAGGATCGCGACAACATATTACCAATGGCAACGAGTATTTCTTCCGGCTCGGCCATACGCCCCTTGCCCGACTCGCCACAACTGAGACGCCCTGATTCAGGCCCAACGAAATGAACGCCGTCTTCAGCAAGGAGCCGGCAGTTACGCTGAACGACCGGCTTGGACCACATGACACTATTCATGGCCGGAGCCATGAGCACCGGGCCCTCAAAGGCCAAATAGACCGTGCTCAAAAGATCGTCGGCAATACCACAAGCAGCCTTGGCGATGATATTGGCCGTGGCAGGAGCGATACAAAGAATATCCGCCGCGCGTGCCAAATCAATATGGGGGTGCGACGTTGCGCTCTCCCACATCGAAATGCCCACTGGTCGATGCGTCAAGGCTTCGAAGGTTCGCGGGCCAATCAGTTGCCTGGCCGCTTCGGTCATGATCACCGAAACACCGGCGCCGGACGATACCAGACGACTGACGAGCATGGCCGACTTGTACGCGGCAATACCTCCTGTAACACCGATAAGTATTTCCCGACCTTCAAGTTCCACACATACCTCCTCGGGCAGTCAAAGCCGCGGCCCCTGACGCGTTCCCCGTTAAATCACCGGTCGAAATTGGGATCAAGCGGTCCCAGGTCCCGACCGTTTTCGTCGCGAGCGCACAATTCATCGTTCATATCCAGGTATATCTTGTCTTCAAGGATTTCCTGAATCACGACCAATAATTTGTCTTTTTTGTCGGAACGGACGTAAGATTGCGCTCCTTTGTTAAGATAAACAAGTCGCTTCTGAATCAGGGACGAAAGGCGAAAGCGTCCACCAACTTTTTCAACCAGTTTTTCTTCTTTAAATTCTTCAATCATGGAATCTCCTTTTTCAAAATCATCCTTAATTCTTCAACGGCATCGTCCAGACTGTCATTGACAATCTCATATTTGTAAGCATTACGCTGATTCAATTCGGCCATGGCCGTATCCAATCGGCGCTGGCGAGTTGCGGAATCTTCCGTTCCACGGTGAATCAGTCGCTGTTCCAACGCAAGCCGATCAGGAGGCGAAATGAACACGGTCACCGCATCGGCATACGTTTTTAAAATTTCCCGGGCACCCTGGACATCAATCTCCAGGACGACCGACACCCCCTGCGACAAAGCGTTTTCGACCTCATCGCGCAGAGTTCCGTACCAATCCCCACTTGCGAAAACTTCAAAACATTCCAGGAACTGGCCGTTGTCTTTTTTCATTTTGAATTCGGCAGGCGACAAGAAATGATAATCCTTACCATCCACTTCACCGGGACGGGGAGCTCGCGTAGTCGCCGAAACACTGGGTCGCAACGCAAATTCGTTCAGCGCATACAGACGGCAAAGAATGGTACCCTTACCGACTCCGGAAGGTCCGGATACGATAACGACTTTTCCCCGCTTGCCTGACTCCTTGCACATCGCTTGATTCTCTCTCAACTTGATACAACTCAACTTGATACGACCAATGTTCTGGCCGCCTTGTCTTTGGCGTTTTTGTCTTTAGCGTCTTCTCTTCGCCGCTTGTCCTGCTTAACACACTACGTAAAGAGAGGATCAACGGACGAAAACCTACGGCCATTCCGCTTATTCGACTTATTCGACGTTCTGAATCATTTCACGTATTCGCTCTATTGTCGATTTCATTTCAACTACTTCGTTCGTGATCTGCGTACAATTGGCTTTTGAACCAATGGTATTGACTTCCCGAAACATTTCCTGCACCAAAAAATCGAGCTTTTTACCGCAACGCTCCTGACACGACATCGTTGAATCGAACTGATTCAAATGCGAACGAAATCGCACAATCTCTTCCGAAATATCAACCCGATCAACAAACAGTGCTACTTCCCGAACAATGTCCGCGGGCGTGAACGGCAAATTTTTCTCGCTCATCACGCGACCGACCGTTTCGGTCAAGTGGGCGCGATACGAATTCACAACGGTCGGGGCAATCGCTTCTATACGATCGATTCGCTCCTTCAAACCGGCACAGTTTGCGAGAAGGTCTTTCTGCATGGATTGACCTTCCACTTTCCGCATATCCTGAAGCTTTTCCAACGCTTTCGAGAGATTGGCAGACAAATACTCCCAGCTTTTCTCAAGAAAGTCGATGTCTGGC
>JAQVID010000286.1 GCA_028695865.1 Thermoguttaceae bacterium
CAGACGCTTGGACAATCCTGCTTCAAGCTCCTGAAAACGATTTTCCAGTTTCGGACCGGCATCGCCTGGAAGCGAACCTTTGCGGTCGCTTGCCACCAGGGCCTGATAATCTTTTCGCAAGTCACGGATACCCTGGCGAACCTGATCTTCAGGGAGTAATTCAGATTCTTCCAGTTGTCCAACGCGTTCTTCTATTTTCGCCAATTGTTGTCTTAGCTTAAGTTCTTCTTTACGATTCTGTTTATCGACCAGATCGACATATTTTTCCCGTATCTGCTGCCATCGAACGTTTTCTTCTGTCGTCCGAACCAGTCGTTTGGCTTCCTCGACCGCCTGACCTTCCGGCGATACCGCGCTGCTGTCGTCGGCTTGCAGCTCTTTTTCGGCCCTTGCCAAGGCTTCGTCCAAATGTTTTTGACGTTCAACATCCTGGTCTTGCGCTGCTTTCAACGCCTTGTCAAGATTGACGACAACCTGATAGCGGACACTCTTGGGCATTTCCGTTTTGAGTCGTTGCAACTCCTTTTGCGCTTTTTCGAGTGAGTCGAGCATGTCCGGCTTGTTGGGGGTGTATTCGTGATACGCCTTCAGGAGGCGACTGACCCGCGAAGCCGTCGTGTTTACCTGCGCGGAGCCAAGGAAAACGCGTACTCCTTGCACGACAAGCAACAAGAGCAAAACAGCAACGACAACAATGCCAATGACAATCAGGAGCCGCAATCGCAACTTACTGCTTGTCAGCCGGGTATGTTTTGTCCGGAAAGTAAACGTAATATCGTCGGGAATGTCCAACTGGTGCTGCTGAGCAAAATCAAGTGCTTCCCGATAGACTTCATTGAGTTCGGCCGGATCATCTTCCGTTTGAATCGCAACTTCGAGTTCGTGCAATTTTGCTTTGAAAGCAGACATGATCTTGTTCTTTTGTTCCACGGTCGCGAGCCATCGGGCAGCCGTATTATAGATATTCCGAATATCTTCCGGAATACTCGAAAGCGGAATCCGCGTCGTCTTCAATCGATTGTTCCACTGGTCGCGCCAATGACATGCCCGGGCGATATCGTTTTCGGCAACCGCGAAATGAAAGTTGTCTGCCACGGCACGAAACTGTTGGATATTTTGCTTGACGAGAGTGTCTTTGGCAACGGCACGAAGTTTTTCGACCAGGGACGCAGGCGGCGGATTGATCCATGGCGTTGTTTCCAGTTCCCGCAAAAGTTCCGGAACCACGCGTGACACGTTTTTTTCTTCCTTCGCCCTATGGTACAGAGAGGATATTTCTTCGAGTCGCGCCGTCTCGAATTTTGTAATCATATCAGCCCACAATACATTGTCCGGCTCATTGGCGGCCAGTTTGTAAAGAACCGCCAAACGATCTTTAAGCGACGCGCGAGCAAGCGCAAGCCGCCGGTGCTCCTTGAGTAATTCCTCCGACTGATATACGGTGTCATATGCGCCATTGACTGATTCGACCAGCGATTGTATGACGGCGGGAGCAACTTCCAGTCCCTGACTTTTGCAAATATTGTTCCACTCTTCACGCTCCGGAAAGTCGATGATATTGCACAAATCAAGCAACAGAGGAGCCGACTCGGCCAGTCGAACCGCCTCACACGGATTACCTTTCCGCAGATAACGACTACACTGTTCAAGTCGCTCGTTGATCTGTTTGCAACACAGAGCATACTCCGAAGCCAATTCAGCCAGACGCGACGTCGATACAGACTCCGGAACTTCTATCGCTGCTCTAATACTGTCTATCAATGTTTGAAGATCGTTCATGGACGGATTACCCTATCTGTATTGGCGGATTTGTTCGTCTTGTCCGATGTTCCGGACAGTTCAGCGCCATCGCCGAACGGGTCAACGCTACCGGTTGTGCCAGTGTTACCGGTTGTGCCAGTGTTACCGGTTGTGCCAGTGTCGCCAGACGGTCGAACTTTCCCGGACGCCGGGGGAGATTCGGTGGACATCGAAGACGGTGTCGATACTTCCTGTTTTGGAAAAAAAGAATCCTGGATATCTTGACGAAAAACTACGATAGCCGCAACGGCAACAAGCAAAGCAACAGCAATACCGATGATAAGTCGAAAAATAAATTGTCGATCACTTCTGCGTGGCTGTGCCATATCGGCATAGATTGAATTTAATTGAGCAAGCCGGTTCATTGTTTCAGCATCAGTACCGGAAGCAACCTGCGTGCCGGAAGCGTCCGCGTCCAACGTTGACCTGTTTTCGCGAGCACTGTCTTGCGTGTACAACGGGAGTGATTCTGATTTCGCGTTCGAAAGCGGAACAGCGACCTCACGTCGCGACAAGGGAACTTTTTTGACGACTTGTCGTCTGGTTCTGGTGATTTCGCTTGCCACGCCTGTTCGCGCCATGTCGATATAATGCGACTCAAATTCCGAAGCCGGTCGAATGGGAGGGAACGGTTTGGTACAATCCAAAATCAGCGCATTGGGAAGAGCACACGCGCCCGCCGCTTCCGGAGAACCACTCAAGACCCCTTTCCACTGACACATTACTCCAGGTGGTAATTTTTGGTAAAATGTCGAAAAACCTGTCTTCCAGCGATCTTCATGGGGAATGAGTGCCAACGATTCCTGAATCAAAGGGAAGATGTTTTGACCCGGACGGTACACAAGTACGACCGGACGACCTGGCCCTGCGGCAGCCAGGATACCGCCCCAGCCGGCATCACCACTGACATCGGCCCAGTGTCGGCACGGTCCGATAGCAAGCGGTTCCGCGTGAATCGTTCTTAAAGGAAGGGATGCAGGGGCTTGATTCCATTGCTCCACGAAGGAATCGGCAGCGCAGGCAAGGGCACCGGGATCGGTTTGCGACATTTCTTCGGGCGTAACAACAAGATGGTGCGCGATCATGTTTGTTCTGCGACTGTAGTCAAGGCCGGCGTCCGCAATACGGGAAACAACGTGAAACGTTTGTCCGGCCAGAGAAACGATGAAATGACAATACGCGACCGGATTAAGACGCGTATCCGGCCCGGAAACGAACTCGTGACGATAGGCGCTAAGCGATTCCAACATGAGCAACTGCGGCCGGGACAAGTCCGGGGAAGCGGCCACGGTACAAAAACCTCTTGAACCGGGCAACAAGCCTTGGATGGCCGAAGTATAAATCAATTCACGCGGCATAATTACGAGTTACTCCAAAAGCGGGGCGAAACACAATACATCATACAAAACGAAAGACCACCGTCAACGGCAAGGATTACATCGCTCTTAACGTTCTGCTCAACTCTTGCCAAGTGGAGCATGTTGTGAAGCGATCATGCACGACGCTGATTTCGAAAGCGCATACAAAATCGGTACTTCAATCCAAATCGGCTTGATATCTTTCATGCGAAATCCCCATTGGCCGGTTTGTTCGTCTTTGCGGGGAGGAGTTCCGGTTGCGCTCACCGGAATATAGGTTACGTCCGACGCGAATTGCTCAATCGCACTGACCATTTCCGGTATATACTGCTTTAAAAGCCGCCGCAGCGCCACGGAGACATCGCGTACCTTTTGCGTATTGAACACGGCTGGACTAAATTCGTTCTTCTGAATCCAGGGTTGGGTGAGCGGCACGTCCGGAAGGAGTTCTCGCCACGCGTCATACTTCGTAACGACGACAATAATCGGTCGGGCAAACTTCTCGTCAAACCGAAGCCCTGTGTAGGTTCGCGTTCGCTTGATCATTTCGGACAAGATCATTTCCTGACGCAAGGGCGATTTCTTAAACGAATCGGTTGTCTCTTTCTTCAACTGGGGATCGTTTGTCGGATTGGTACAAACAGCCCGAAAACGATTGTCCTGGATCGGATCGAACGTAAAAAAAATACAGTTCGTTTTCGCAAGGTGTCGCGTTACCGGCAGAGCCGCGTTGTCGCGACCTTGCACCGGCATGTAACTTTCGCCCGCGTTATCGTACACAACGAGCGTCATGGAGTGCGATACCGTCGCAATATCCTGCGGGGTTTCTTCCGTCCTGCTCAACGAAAAAAGAAACGGTTGCAAAAACGTGATGTGCTGATTATTGATAAGCACATTATTGTAGAGCTCGCCATGCTCTTGCGTTTTCTCGATCATCGCCGTTTCTTCCGTACTGTCGTTCATAAAATGAAGCGCCTCATACTGATGAAGACGCCCATTCATGCCAGGATCGGAATCGGAAAAGTTGATCATGAACCTATTGGGTAAAACCTTTCGCAGGGCCCAAATCATGGAAGTCAAAAAATACGATTTTCCCGATGCCGGAGCACCTACAATCGACGTAAAGTAAGGCGGCATCTCCAATAACGGTCGCGGAAGATACAAATGACAGTTCGGACACGCCAACTTCTCACAAGCAAAACCTTTCAGGTCAATTGCGTTGCCGCTGACATCGAACTGTATGGGAAGGAACCGCTGTTTTTCCGACTCCCCAAGCCGACTGTCGCCCATCAGATCGGGGGCTTCCGATATCCACAGAACGTCCTCCACCGGAAATTCCGTCCAGCAATGAGGACACGTTATTTGCGGACGAAGTTTGGATCGCTGTCGCTCCTCTTTTGTCTGCTGCTCCATGCTTTGAACCTGCTGTTTGTTGAAAAGTTGCAATTTTCCATCACCGATTTTATAATTATACTCGTTTTTTTACTCCAAGTCAAACTTTTTTTCCCCCTTTGTTTCATTTTTTAACCCCAATAACACAAAATTTTCCAAAAAAATCGGTGAAAGTTGTAAAACAAAAGAAAGATTTGTGTGATATTCGTATAATACTGTATTAAATATTTGCGTCGTATAATGGTTTTATTGAATCTTTCGTGCCAACGGGGCTTGAATCCTCCCGTTTTCCGAAAGCAAACAGGGAGTGAATCAACGAAAATCCAAGGATCGGGCTGTAATAAACTGCTCTAAAATATCCGGGCAGTGCCATGCCCAAGGGACATGCCTTGAGCAGAGCGTTTTTCACGTATCACGGTTGCTCGAAACGCGTCAGTTGTTCTGATAGAGTTTGTTTCGGGCAATATATTCTTCTACAACGCTTGAAACGCGAAAGCGAATACTCTTGCCCGCGGCAACGCGTCGCCGAATCTCGGTAGCCGCAAGCTCAATTTTCGGCATAGGTATGATTTGCGATTTCCACTGGTCAAGGACCGCCTTGCTTACCCAATGTTCAAAAGGCTGGAAATCGGGCTTGGGCATACCAGAACGCCAAGCGACAATTACAGAGACAAGTTGACACAACTGTTGCGTTTCGTGCCAACGCGGAATGTCGGCCAGCGTTTCGGAACCCACGATTAAAAAAAGAGACGCTTCCGGATACAGGGCCTGATAATGACGCACCGTTCGGATCGTATAACTTAT
>JAQVID010000287.1:0-3094 GCA_028695865.1 Thermoguttaceae bacterium
CGTGATCGGAGCAATCATCGCGTCACGTGGAGCGCGTCAGGCGCTGCCGGGCGAATTTACACTTCGGGCTTTTCTCCACGGCCGGGTCGATCTTACGCAAGCGGAGGCCGTACTTGGCGTCATTGACGCAACGGAAGGGAAATCGCTTGACGTTGCGCTTCAGCAGTTGGCAGGCGGCATGACGCGACCACTTGCGCAACTTCGAACGGACCTGTTGGAACTCCTTGCCGATTTGGAAGCCGGATTCGATTTCAGTGAAGAAGACATTGTATTTGTTTCGCGTGAGGAAATCGCGATTCGCGCAAGGCGGGCTCTTGACCAGGTTGTTTCGCTTTTGACTCGTGTAAGTCAGCGTCATGAGTCGAGCATAAGTCATCGAGTTGTTCTGCTTGGCGAACCCAACGCGGGCAAGAGTTCACTGTACAACCGCATAATGGAGCATGTCGCGGACCGGAATGCAAGCAAGACGATTCCACACCACACAGCACTGGTATCGGATGTGCGTGGCACGACCAGAGACTACCTTGAAACGTTCATTCGTTACGCCGGAACTTCGATTCTTTTGACCGATACGCCGGGACTGGAAAGGATCAAGCCGGGTGAACGTTTTTCACTCGATACGAAATCACAGGAATCGACCGCGATTGCTTCTGCGGACGCCGATCTTGTTTTGTTTTGTGCTGATGTTTGCCGGATGGGCCGCGATTTTCCGACATGTCAGGAAAAGCAATTTCTTGACCGCCACGCCGATGCCATTCTTGTTTTGACCAAATGCGACCAGTTCCGTTCCGCTTTGGACCGTGAGCCGCAAGCAGACGGTGCATACAGTTCAGACGGTGCCAATGTTTTGAGGACAAGTGCTGCAACGGGCGAAGGAATCAATTCTCTTTTGGAAACGATACAGGAACGTTTACGCGGTAATTATCTGCCGTGTGAAGCGGTGGTTTCGACGGCGGTTCGATGTCGTGGTGTTCTGGAAGACGCCCGGGCCGCGTTGGAAAGCGTTTGTCTTTTGTGTCAAGAGGAAGGTGATGAGGCGGTCATTGCGTCTGAACTTCGAATTGCTTTGGAAAAAATCGGACTCGTTACCGGTGAAGTTCATACCGACGACATTCTGGAGAATATCTTCAGTCGATTCTGTGTCGGTAAATAAATGAGCCGAAGCCGCTCAATAAAGGCCGCGGCTCATCGTTGATACAATATCGCAATATGTTTGGTCGTGCGCGTTTTTACTTGCCGTTCTCGCTTTGGAGCAAAACAATCGCTTGAGCAACTTCGTATTTCAGTTGATCAATAACCTCGGGACGCGGCAAAATTTTGCCCGAATAGCGTCCGCCCGGAGTGGGAATCGGAACCAGATCGCCCGTGCGATTCCAAACGTCGAGGCCTTTTTTGTACGCTGCGGAATCTTTGGTTTTACAGCGATCAAGTTCGTGCTTGAGCAAAACGAGACAGGCGGCGTCCTCAAGTCCTTCGCGGGCCTGCTCCATGCGAACTGAACTGACATAACCATTCAGACCAATCAAATGTCCCGGATAGAAAATATATCCATCGCCGTTGGGATAACGAACGTGATAATGATTTGTGGGACTGTCTGATTGTTCAATGTAAGAGTGCCAGCCGTAGCGGAACGGATCGTAAGTATACCAGTTGGACCCCCAGAACTCGTAAACATCCGCGCCGTAATAATGACACCAATAGGGGAGCATTCGTTCAATGGCGCAGTAAGGAGTGTCCAGACACATTTGCCCGTCGGTCGTCCACCAGATACGGTCGCCGCGAGCCTTGGTCTTTTCCAGTTGCGTCGCCGGAACAATTCCGTAATGTCCCACTCCCCAAACGTTGAGCGAACCGTCCCACTGGGGGATATGTCGCCAGGTACTTGAGTAGATCGGAATATTCGGATCGACTTCATGAATCATCGCGCACAATGCTTTCATCTGATCAATGATTTGAGGTTGCGAGTAGAATGGTTCGTCGGAAATGTACAAAATGAAATTCTTGTCCCAACCTTTGGCTTTAACATGTTCCCAAAAGCAGCGAAGCTTGGCCTGATAAGCTTTTTTATACTCCGGACGCAGTTGCGAACGATCAGCTTTGTCGTAAGGATATTCGCCGGCATACGGCTTTTCGCCTTCGGAGTCTCGCGGAGGCATCCCCCAACCGAAAAGATAAAACAGCCCGTTTGGCGTATAGGAGTAACGAATTCCGAGTTCATCAAAATACCAATGCGCGACCTTGTCGAATTTGTCCCAATTGGCCGTTGCCTTTCCTGTTGCTTTGTCATACGTGATCGAGACAGACGCCGGCAGTGAATCTCCGCAAAGCTTTTTCGACGCAAGAAATTCCGTGATTTGTTTTTCTTCGTCAGGAACATCGGATTGGGCAAACTTACCGAGCCGTATGTCGTAAATCGCTCCGTATACCGGCTTGGTTGGAATGGAAAAATCAAATACTTTTACACGATACACAACGTGATATTTTTCCTTGCCCGACTGATCGGCCAACTGCACGAAGCCCGAATAGACTCCCGCTTTCGCGCTTTCAGGGACCGTGAACGATAACCACAGAGCACGTGTTTGGCCCTGCTCCACAGGGACGAGCGAGTATTTGCCATAAGCGGCAAGTTTGGCCGAATCGCTTGACCATGTACTGTTTTTAAGCTTGGCAATCTCTTCGTGTGCAGTCGCTGCGTGGTCTGTGGAAGTATTAAGCGGAATGAGCGGATCGGGCCAAAAACCGATCCAACCATCGCATGCGGGACCTACCTGTGGAAGAAAACGCAGCGAGGTCTTTTGTCGCGTACTGTAATAATTCGAAGGATAGTCGACCGGAACATTGCCAACCACACAAACCGAAGGGGCCGGCAGTGACTGACCTGTGCTTTTGCATTCCGGTTTCGAAACTGATACACTCAAGAGCTCCGATTCTGGAAGACGAATGGCCAATTGCAAGGATTCTTCCTCGTTGCGCGCTGCGGCAATCATGGCCGCCCCGGACGCTGTTTCGCCCGAAGCAAACTTGACGAGTGAACGACTTGACGCCGTAAATGTATCGTCGTGAAAAACCTTGACAATGGAAGGAACCTGGAACA
>JAQVID010000287.1:3104-5338 GCA_028695865.1 Thermoguttaceae bacterium
CCAAACGCAACAGGCGCCGCTGATTCGATTTCAATCAAAAAGACTCCATCGTGACGAACTGTCCCGGAGTGAGCCGTCGTCAAATGAAGTTGAATGGCACTGGTATCGTAACTGGCCTGAATCGTACTGCTCATGAGTGTCCAGTCCGTCTTGCCGCCAATACCGAAGCCAATGGAACTCATACCACCGGAAGAAATTTCGCCGTTGGCTTTTCGCTGGTGTATATGCAGTCGATAATCGCTTCCGTCGGAATCGCACGACATCCACAGTCCGCACAAATACTGTCGGCCGGGCACGACTTTAACCGATTGCGTTGAGCCTCGCCAACTGATCGGTACATCTTTATCGACGGTCAATTCCAGAGCCTGTTTACCCAGGAAGGGTGCTTTCGGATCGACCAGACGATAATGCACTCCTTTGGTGCTCGCGTTTTTGACCCAGAACGGAGCGTCCGGCCCGGGCAACTCCATATCGCCGTTTTGAACAAGGTTGCGTTTTTGCAGTTCGGCGGGAAGGGGCTGACTTGCCGCGTCGGAATTCTTTGCTTTAACCTGTTGAGAAGTACCTGGAAACGCACCGTCGGTATTGGACTGCTGTGCCGTGCCCGGGAATGCTTCCCCCGATGTATTTGATTTGTCGGACACCGTTTGGAGTTGCCTGCCTGTACCAGACTGCTCAACCACGAGAAAATAGTAATAACCCTTTTTCGCAAGTTCCGTTTCGATGAACAAGAATGAATTCCATTGTCGGACCTCCTGCCGCCTTCCTGTCCGATCCAGAACGAAGACGTCGTTTGCCGTTAACTTTCGGCCCCAACGATTTTGAAGCAAGGTCGCGTCGAGGACCACGGTCGTTTTATGGGAAGCGGAACCGGCATCGACCTTACACAACAGGCGAAACAAGGCGTAACGGTTTCCACGAGGAACAAGAGATTCGGCAGGAGTGAAATTCGGCAGGGTCTGACCGGAAAAAAAGAAATGAGGGTAAGGAGTCGTTTCGACCTTACCAAGGGAAACGGTCCACTGGCTTGTTTCCACAGGCGTGGTCGGCTCAATGGAAACGGCGTCGAACCAGGCGGTTCCGGTCCCATACAAGACAGTTCCAAACGAGATGATATCGGCATCGTCCGGTACTTTAAATTCGAATTCAACTTTGCGCCAATCGAAAGTTCCTTTGGCGGACATATCCATTGGAGAACTTATCATTTCATTTTTGCGATTGCCGACATGAACATACCAGCCGCAACCGCCGGATACGTTCTGACCTTTAACCCAGGCACCGAAGCGATATGTCACGCCCGATTTTACGCGAATGCCACTCTGTCGTGCCGATATCCAGGACGGAGCCCCATCCGGATTCACAACAACTTTAACGCATTTGCTTCCTTTGTAAGGTTTTTCTGACGACCATTCGATACGGCGATCTCCACCCGAGAAATCAAATCGCCAGCCGCTCGGAACGTTTTTCGCTCCTTGTTCGAAGCCCGAATTGACCAACTTGCCTTTGACTTTGTACCAGTCGGGCAACTGCCACGCCAAATCGTTTTTGAACGCGATGACGAACTTGACTTCTTTGCCTGGTTCACCTGTTACGGGAAGAGTCAAAGAGCACCCTGGAGTTAACAATCCTTCGTGGATCGCGATACCTTGCGCGTCGTTCAGTTCGAATAATAATTCGGCTCCTGTGGCGTCGCACAGTCGAATCGATTTCGCCGCGACTCCAACAAGCGGCAGCGAAGGTTGACCGTTTGTTGAAAGAGTTGTTCCGATGGGTATGGTCACAGGTGTTTCGTCGAACGGATGAATCGTCTTGTTCAGGACGGAGAACTCCAGACGATTTTGCCAGACGCCCATGCCGCTGCATGAAAGTTGGTCGTTCCAGAGCGATTGTCCAAAGAGCAAGGACCTTGGGGTAGAAACCATGCAAGCCGCGACAAGAAAAAAAACGGCGGCGCACACGGTACGGACAAAGACAGAATTTCGCATTGCAAACCTTTTCTTCCGGATATGTTTGGGGTAAACACAGGTGGTCGCCGGTCAGGCAGTCGCGAAACATCCCGAAACGGCGACCCAAAAAGGTTTATTATACACAAAATAAAGCCTGAAGTACATGGTCAGACGGTGACTTCAGTTTTTTTCTCGCTCACAAGAACCCTGTTTTGAATTTCGCTCACCCCTTCGACCGTCCGAACTGTTTCTTGTGCCATTTGCTTCAGGAAATACGACGGCACGGTT
>JAQVID010000288.1 GCA_028695865.1 Thermoguttaceae bacterium
ACACTTGATAAAATCCATAAGCTGATGACTGGAAAGGTAGTCTTTCGCCTTCGCATGATACTCGCTGGCCGGTTCGTGAATAAAAACGCTCATATCCATTTTGTGTAAATCCTCTCTTGGTTGTTCGGTCGAAGGATGTTTCATTTGTCCCCTCCAAAGACCTTATTGCGACGTGACCTCAGGTTGTTTCCAAAATGTAAAAAAATCTTAATATTTTATTTTTCCCAGGGAACAATGTCGATCTGATTCTGTTCGAAGAAGTCACGAATTTCCTGAATACGTTTCGAAACCTCGCCTTTGGAAAGCTTCAAAAGATCGGCGATGTCAGATTGGGGATACTCTCCCAGCAGATCAAAGACAGGTCGTAGTTTCTCCGGTAACTTTTCACGAACCGTCTGAATGTCCAGTTTCAAGTAAATGTGGTCGAGTTCGCTCATTTCGCCGGACGCAACGTCATTGACCATCGGTTCCTCCGATTTAGACAACGAATCAATGTCCACTCCATCTTTGCGCTTCTGATACTTGCGGGAAGCGAAGAAATACTTGAGTGCATTTTTGATAACAGTGTTGACAAACGTCTTTTCCCGAACTTCACGTTTGACGTCGTATCCGTTCAACTGTTCCAACACCGCAACAATCGCGTCCTGACGGGCATCATCCGCGTCGCTTTCCCGAACCCGACCTTCCCGAACAAGGTGTTTCAGCTTCGCGTCGATCCGTTTCAGGGCAAAAGTAATCAAACCATCTCGTATCATTTCCATAGTAAAAACCTTTCTGTAAATCACATTTAATATGTAATCGCAACTTTAATATATTTTTGTACCCTGTCCGACAACAAGGACGGACAAGAGGGGTTCAAACGTGCATTTCGTTATCGCAGAATACTCTTCATGCGCGCCGCGTAACGAAGAGAGAGCGGATCGAAAATCTCGTTCCGATCCAGGTGATAAAAGAGGTCGGCTAACTGTTTTTTCTCAAAAGCGTTACCAGGAGTGCACGACTCCACCCAATCCTGTCGGGATCGCGGTTGATACCGATTGATTCGAATCGAATTCCAAATCGGGTCTTTCGCCGTGCCCCAGGTTGTTCCGATTTCGATAGGCTGTCCGTCTTCCCGAACGGAATCGTAGTCAGTTTCAACAAGATTGGCCGAGAGAAATCGCCTGAACTTCGCCGGTTGAAATACTGTGTTGAGTCCGTGGTGAATACGGAAAGAATCGACGGCTCTTTTGGAAAACGCTTCGATGGACAGCCCATCCGGTCGGAAGAAGTGACCGTTCGATCCGAAGTTCAGCCAATGAGCCATGAGTCCGCCGAATTTCTCGTATTGAACCAGAATGTTCCGAACGTCGTCCTCAACCGTTCCGAAGAGAAATTCCGAGGGATCGAGAAAGCCCATCCAATGAGTTTTCCGTCCAAACTTTCCCAGAAGCCAGTCATAAATCTTGACCCGATCCCAAACTTCCCGGAATCGATACGTCCAGATCAGCCGCCGAAACGGAAGTCGTCGAATCTGCTTTTCAATGGCCTCGCAGTCGCCTTCGAGAACCAGCGCGAACCGCTCGACTCCGGTCAGATAGTGAAACGTCAGCCATTCCGGAAGATACTTTTCCGAATCTGCCACAATCGTCCCAAGTGTGAAAAATGTTTGTCTCATTTGTTTTGCCTCTTTGATTCTGTATTGTTGTTCTTGAACTTTTGGAAGGGGGCGTTTCAAGAACCCATTCGTTCTCTACAGACAAAGGGGTACAAATCATGTACACCAGTGTACAAATCGTGTACACTTGAAATAAGAAAATTAAAATACAAACGAAACATGTTTCATATACAGAATCAAAATGCTATATATAGTATGTGCCTATTATCTCAATGCTATATATAGTTGTTTTTTACTCAAAAAAACGCTGGAAATTATTTCTTTGTCTTTTAGAAAAAACTTTTTTAGAGAAAAATGAAAGAAGATAATTCCGCTTTTTGAGGTACGGGTACAAGGTTTGTACGCAGATTGAGAGGTCGAGTACACGATTTGTACGCTGATAAAGAGTACGGGTACAGACTTTGTACGCGTCCAATATTATATTGAGATAGGATTCAGAAAAAGATTGTCTCAAGAAACATCAAAGCCCTCCTCATCAGGAGAGCTTTTTATAGATTCAGTATATTAGTCAAAGCACCCAATTTACTTCATTGCTTGGCTGATATTGAAGTTGAGTTCCCAACTCCAAATTCTGGCTTAAAAAACTACAACATTCGGGAAGAAAAGGTCTCATATCATCACAAGCCCGGCCAATTGCATTACTGACCGCCTTGCTCAACCGTTTGAGTCGGCTGTTTTCTATTCGGATGGGAGCCTTTTTGAATCCTTCCACTTTTTTGAGATATTCATTGCAACTTTCAATTTTAGTCGTCAACAAAACGACTTCCTCTTGATCTCCGGCTTTTGCCGCTTCATTTCGTTCTTCGAGAAACAGCTTTTTCTGTTCGCGAACGGCCTGAATAGTCTCCATATCCGCCGATTCCCCATCATCGTTCACAGGAGCCATTTCTTCCGGATTTGCACCGTCAACGGCGCATTTGAGATCCAATACAAAGAGCGACTCATTTGGGTGCAACAGCAGGTAACGGATATAATCGAAACCTCGTTTCTTGATGAACGATTTGGTTTTTCCCGCAAAGGTAATCTCCCAGAACTCGCCGGTATCCAAAAAGGCGTAAGCCGGTCTCTTTCGCTCCGTTGGAGTCGGAGTGTATTCGTCAAGGATCGGTTTCCATTCTTCCTCATCGACAATAAAATTGTAGTCGGAATCGAACTTGACGACCAATTCCACCGGCGCACAAGGATACCCAAGGACATAATTCGCCAGTTTTTTGGCGGCATTGTCGTTTACGGTAAAAAACAAAGCCTTTGTCCTGCCGATAAAAGACCTGCCAAGTTTCAATAACGAAGCGTCCTGATAATCCGTAACGAAATAGAAATTCATTCCGTTCAGTGTTCCGATCATCCAGAGTCCCGGCCACTGTTCTTCACAAGCGGGTAAATGAAGTCCCAGAGTGGTTGCTACGTCCTTCAATATATTTGGAAGAAGGATTTCATGGTCAATCAAATCCGACATTTGGATTTTTGTATAACCACAGTCAATGCAATAAGTACCCGGTACGTTCTCTCCGTCGATTTCTTTCCAGCCGACAAGAGCTTCTCCACCGCATGGACAGCTAATTTGCTCCCGCTCCACATAGGGCATTGCTCGCAGGTACTTCTTGTCCGCTAAAAGCTGAATATTGAATAGTGTCTTGTCGGTTAGCGTGCAAAGACAATCTTTTTGAACAATTCTGTTCAATAGTTGGGCGAACTGGTTCATGAGTGATAATTCCTGATTTTGCAAGTATGGTTAATATAATTCTTTCCTGTTCCAGATTTTGAATGTCCATCGAAATATAGCGAGGTTCGCGTATCGTGAACGAATAGACATCCTGAATCTTCGTTACAGGGTCGGTAAAAGTAAAATCAAAAACGACTGACGTTACTTTTGGTGGAGTCAAACCGAACAAGGCTTCTGCCATTCCTCTTTGAGCAGCGGCTTCATGGATCTCGGTATTGTTGTTGACTTCAAAGGTAACGATCTCATTACCATTCCATTTGGCTCGAATCGCTCTGATTCGCCCGACAACCAAATGCTCTGTATCCTGCCAGAGCCGGAAGTCGGGCGACATAACCGGGGCAAGGTTGAATACCGCTCGTTCCATTGGCGGCAGAGGAATATTAAACAGTCCTTTGTAAATACCGGATTCCAATTCATCCTTGATCTTCGCCATTCCTTTGGCGACCAGCTTGGAGGTTCCATTCCTGCTGTTGAGCGCATAACAGACTTCGAAAGTCTTATGACAGGTTCCGACCTGAAGACAATCCTGCTCGTCGTGATAGAGAATATCCTCGTCCGCATCGTCAGGATGGGCAACGAGATAAAAAACGCCGTCATGCTCCATCCATTCAACCGTACAGCGGTCGCCAAGTCCCAGTTTTTGATAAGTCTTTTGGATACAGAGTTTGATCGTTTCCATTTGTTCTTCGTCCGGATGAGGAATCGCTCTTTTCAGATTTTCACGTTTCTGCGCCCAGGACATGTTCAATGGCTTAATCAGCTTTTGAGCCTTCTCATAAAGCTCGCGATAATTTTGCAGAGTGTAGAACAGCTTGCGATAAAGGTTCTCTTCGGATTCCATGTAAGTTGCCCATTCCGAATCGCCTTCGTAGAATCCGATTTCACGTAGCACCGTCTGAGCTTGTTCCGATCCCATTGTGATCAGAGATCGAAGCGTCTGATGAACCTTTTCCTTCTTGTGAAGGTTCAGTCCATTGATGAACTCGACCAGCTTCGCTACGTTTCGTTTGGGTTGACTTTCCCAATCGAGATCGGAGTGATCGATTTTCAGACTGTCAAACAACTCCCGAAGGCAGTCGTGAGGAATCAGTCGTAATATTGTTGGCAGTGCATAATGTTTTGACATTTCTTTCTGTCTCCTGTATTAAAGTATTAGCTCTATGTATTGCGAATGTCATCGTGATCATGCAAACGGGAAACTCTTTTTCCCGCAGTTCGTTTATCATCTAATTTTATGTTTAGGGTGTAAATCTCCCCCTTACCCCAAAAAGGTCTTTCAGGGATTCAATGAATCAAGTCAAAGAAGACGATCAAACAGATTAGAAACGCTTCAATCGGGTAAAGATAATATAATGGATTCTGATTTCGATGAAGCGAAAGAGTCGGTTGGCAGGCGTTCGCTCAAACAGAACGGATGCCGTCATTTCGGTTAAAGTTGTTATTGAGTTCGTGATATATGGCATAATATCGTAAAACTTTAGGTAAAAAACCGTGTTTTCCTGAAAAACTGTGTTTTAGATCGATTCCCAATCATTACTTACATTATAATCAGAAAATTTTATAGCAAAACCGGCAAAAAGCCCCCTTTTGACAAATTGGGGTAAAGTATGACGTTAGGTCTATCATAGGTTGATATAGCTGGGACTTGTTTTTTTTGAGATATGCTGTAAAATACGGGATGAAAAAATTTTTCCACAAAATCGATTTTTGACACTTTTCCCCATTGGGAGAGAACGATGATGGGCAAAAAAGCAGAGATTCCGTCAACCGATAAGAACATATCGGCAACTTTGGCAAGACAGTGGCGATTGATAAAGATGCTGGTCGACTGTCCTCAAGGCCGAACCCTCAATGAATTGGCAACGGCTTGCGATATGTCGCGATTCACGATTTATCGTGATATTCTTGCCCTTCAGGTCGTTCTGGGACCATTTCAAACACGAAA
>JAQVID010000289.1:0-2340 GCA_028695865.1 Thermoguttaceae bacterium
CTCCCGACTTTCCACTCCCTGAATACACAAAGAAACTTGTGCTCGACCTCTCCCAAGTCGAACCGTCTCTTGCCGGTCCCAAGCGTCCCCAAGACCGCGTTTCGGTCGGCAACCTGAAAAACGCGTTTCGTCAATCATTGCAAGCACCCCTCAACAAGCGGGGATTTGCTCTTTCCGACGCGGAAGCCGCAAAGACGACTTCCGTTGACGGGACCTCCATGGGACAAGGAGCCGTTGTCATTGCGTCCATTACCAGTTGTACCAATACGAGTAACCCGGGTCTCATGATCGCCGCGGGACTCCTGGCACGAAACGCTCTGGCCCGTGGTCTTAAAGTCAAGCCGTATGTGAAAACGAGCCTCGGACCCGGCTCGCGCGTCGTAACCGATTATCTACAGAAAGCCGACCTGCTTAAACCGCTCGAATCACTCGGCTTTAACGTCGTTGGGTATGGTTGCCTGACCTGTATTGGCAATAGTGGACCGCTGCCGGAACCGGTCGCCAAAGCTGTTGTCGACAATGACCTTGTCGTTTCCGCCGTCCTGAGTGGAAACCGCAATTTCGAAGGACGTGTTAATCCGCTCGTTAAAGCAAATTATTTGGCAAGCCCCCCTTTGGTCGTTGCTTACGCGATTGCCGGAACTACCGATATTGATCTGACGAAAGAACCGCTGGGAACCGACGACCAAGGTAAGGCAGTCATGCTGTCCGAGCTCTTCCCCTCACAAGAAGAAATTTCTCAAGTTGCCGCCGCGGTTATTGATCCGCAACTGTATCGTAACCGTTATCAGAATGTTTACGAATCGAACGAACTTTGGAACGCGATTTCCACCCCGCGATCAGAGCTTTACGCCTGGGATGCTTCAAGTACGTACATTCAGGAGCCTCCCTTCCTGGCCGACATGGAACGAAACGCCACGGAGGTTGCACCAATCGATCAGGCCCGCGTACTGCTCCTGCTCGGTGACTCCGTGACCACTGATCATATTTCGCCCGCCGGCGCAATTAAAAAAGATTCGCCCGCCGGTGCCTGGCTTCAAGAGCATGGAGTTGCTCCGAACGATTTCAATTCTTACGGTTCACGTCGGGGCAACGACCGCGTTATGACCCGGGGAACGTTCGCAAACATCCGTATCCGCAATCTGCTCGTGCCAGGCTCTGAAGGCGGTGTTACGAAGTTTTTCCCCACGACAAACGCAACCGATGGCGCGGTCATGCCGGTCTTGGACGCCGCCCTTCAATATCAGAAAAAGGCAACGCCCCTCATCGTTCTGGCTGGTGCCGAATACGGCACGGGAAGTTCTCGCGACTGGGCCGCCAAAGGAACTGCCCTGCTGGGTGTTCGAGCGGTTATTGCCGCTGGTTTTGAACGCATTCACCGTGGCAATCTGGTTGGCATGGGCGTTTTGCCGCTTGAATTCCTCCCGGGCGAAAATGTTCAGTCGCTCGGTCTGGACGGTACTGAATGCTACTCGATTGAATCGCTTGGCGATACATTTGTTTCAGGCAAAAAACTTGCCGTCGTCGCAACCTCGGCAACAGGAAAAAAGAAAGAATTCCAAGTGCGTGTTCGCATTGATACCCCGGTGGAATTAACGTATTACCGCAACGGTGGAATTATTCAAACGGTTCTTCGCAAACTCCTGGAACAAAAAGATTAACCGCACTCGCGTTACGAGAAATTGTAACCGTTCACGGATATAAAGTGAAACCAGGGATAACACGGATATTCACGGATAGTCCTTTGGTAACGGAAACTTCATGATTTATCATTTTTAAAATATATTTCACGCAAAGCCGCGATCGGCCGCGAAGAGAAGAAGAAAAAATATATTGTTTCTTCTCTTTATTAAAGAAACAGGGAAAGGCCAAGTGTCATCAATGGCGTGGTAACGCCCTTGGCGTCTTGGCATCTTTGCGTGACAAAATAATTACAGAAAACCATCAGTGTTCATCCGTGATATCCGTGGTTACAAAATCGTTCGTGAATGGTTACGAGAAATTCAGTGTGACAACAGCGTTTCATTTCCTGCTCTTGACTGTTGTGTGTTCACCAATAAAAAACCACCCGCGTAAACGGGTGGTTTTTTTATTTTGAGGCTGCAATTTCAATTCCTAAGGCATATCAAGCCGGTTTCACTTGTCTTTTCGCATTGTGCGATCTGCATCCCCCCGTTTCCCAAAGACAAACAGGGAGCAAATCGCCGAAAACAAAAGCTCCGGCAGCATTACCCCGGAATCGGGTAATTCACCCAACGTTTTTCTTGTCCTGAAAAGGGGGCGTCATACCCTCTTCTTCGTCGGAAACCACATGAAACTTCAGCGTTAACGTCTCGGCCG
>JAQVID010000289.1:2440-5315 GCA_028695865.1 Thermoguttaceae bacterium
AAAGCTCCGGCAGCATTACCCCGGAATCGGGTAATTCACCCAACGTTTTTCTTGTCCTGAAAAGGGGGCGTCATACCCTCTTCTTCGTCGGAAACCACATGAAACTTCAGCGTTAACGTCTCGGCCGGTATTTCCATGCGATGAGGAGCCATACGCGACATGATAATCCCACGATTGGCCATCGAAAGGAACGTCGCCATTTCTTGCCCCAATGAGCTTGTATACTCGTTCCGTATCATTTCAACAATATCTTTCCAGGCAAGCTTGCTCTCATAAAGAATTCGATAAATATCTTTGAGTATTCTGAAATCTTTGGGAGCAAACCCGGCTCGACGCAGTCCTACATTGTTCAAACCTACCACAAGACTCGATAGTCCGTCAACGGTCATGAACGGAGGAACGTCCTTATTGATATGAGCCTGGCCGCCTACCATGGCAAACGCGCCAATATGGCAGAACTGATGAACCCCGACCGCTCCGGAAATAAACGCCCGACGCCCTACCGTAACATGTCCGGCCAGCATCGTATTATTGGCAATAATAACATTGTCGCCAATTCGGCAGTCATGGGCAACATGCACATTAACCATGAACATGCAATTATCGCCTATTTCCGTCGCGTTGGCTTTTCCGTCGTTCGTTTCTTCTTTGAGAGCACGGTGAATTGTCACGTTCTCACGGATAATATTGCCGTTGCCAATCACCACACGTCCACACGTGTCGTTCATTCCAACACATTGGGGAAGACCGCCTATGACGGTCCCTTCGTATATATGATTGTTTTCGCCAAGTCGAACCCCATTCTTGATCGAAACGCGGGGCTCAAGAATACATCCGTCTCCTATGACGACATCATCCTCGACGACACAAAACGGACCGATGTGAACATCCCGACCGATAACCGCGTTCGGGCTGACGACTGCTTGTGGATGAATTCGCACTTCCTTTGCCTTTCATCAACAACGGTGAATGGTTGACTAAAATAATTGTGAAAATCTTGTTTATGAAGAGGTCGCCCTCTTGCGGATGAATCACCCCGACAAGGAACACCCCCGTCCGAATTATTCAACTTTCCATAGTATATAGCATAAAACATTTTGCCTTTTTGTAAAAGGCCGATTTCTCACTTTCCACAAGTTTTTCCTAAAAAATCCTTTTCTTTAATATCGAACCTTCAATACTAAAAGAAAAGCGAAATGTCGAAAAAAGTAAAAATTTCCGCAATTTTCCTCTATTTTAGCAAAACTGTTTTTTTTCTTCATTTATCTTAACCAAAAAACATTGCCCACTCGATACACTTGTTCTTCTGATCAGAATCGCAACTTCACAAACTCGGACCGACTCGCGTAATCGGCGGACCATTCCCCACAATTCCTATACGAGAACGCCGAATCGACGTCGCCGCATTGCCCGAAGTGTCCGTCGCTTGTGTATTATTTGCCGCCTGCGCACTTTGCTGCGCTTGCGATCCCGCCGTAACTGGCGGAACGGGCGATATATTATTCTGCTGGGCCGATGCCGCAACAGGCGGTGCCGCAACAGGTGCCGACACAGGACTGGCTTGCGCTCTTTGAGGTACCGAACTGGCGGCGGCAACCGCCACAGGTGTTGTTCCTGTTCCGTCCGGAAGTTGCGGTGCCGTAGAAGCCGCCGAACTTCCGGCAAGCGGAGTGCTTCCGCCCCCTAAGGGTGGGGCCGTGTTGGAAACGGAACTCGTCGTAGGAATTCGACTTGCGGCGGGTGGATTGCTTGCCAGTGACGACGGTTGTGCCGCCTTCGGCGCGACTGCCGCCGTCTGCTTCTCCGCCTCCGTAAAATTGGGCGGCGTCAGTGAAACCGCCGAATCACTCTTGGATTGCCAAGAAGAAGTATTCGCGACCACTGCCCCGGCTGAAGTTGCATTCGTCGCAAGTTGCGCATTTTGCGCAGCTTTGAGCGAGGGATCATTTTGCAGTTGCCCAATACGATTGGCAATTTCACGATTCGACGGCTGAAGGCGTCCTGCCATGAGATATTGATTGAGCGCATCAGACTTTTTGCCTAATTTCTGCTCTATTACTCCTGTTTTATAATACACGCGGTAATCGTTGGGAGCCAATGCGACCGCCGACTGAAGTTCCTGCAGGGCTTCCGCGTTCTTGCCTTGCGCTTCGTACAAATAGGCTAATTCAAGTTTGGGCTCGACCGAATTGGGATTGCGCGTTTGCCAACCTTTGAGAAGTTCTACCGCTTGATCGGCCTGATTACGACGCGTCATCGATGTGGCGATACCCCGATAACAGCATACCGTCGTCTCGGCCGACGGCTTCTTGTCCAAACATGCCCGATAATAATTCTCCGCCTGAATCAGTTGACCTGGCTGGTTTTGCGCAATGGCCTGCTGCTGATATGTTGACGCAAGATTATATAGCGCTTCCGCGTTATTGGGATCAAGTCTGGCCGCTTCCTGAAAATACGGAAGCGCCTGATCGTATTGCCCTTGTGTATAATATACCACCCCTTCAGAATTCTGAACCGCAGATTGATTAAACGTTTGGCAACCCGTAACCCCTGAAAACATCAGAAGTCCGACCCAAAAAACAATCTTCATTGTATCTGAATTTATAGTCATGATTTATTTTTCCGTTTGATTTACGCAAAATAGGGAATCTCTTCCAAAATCGGGTAAGTGTAATCAATACCAAGTGGGAAAGCAAGATCAATTCTTCCGATTTTTCGCTTTTCATCCCAAAACTTTTCTCCGGCTGACCTGCCCGGAACAATAATGAATGAAAAATTCTCCGGTTTCGCCCTTAAAACGAACACTTTCAGACCGCACAACCCCCCCCCCGCCAATTCGAATAAACCGTGTCCGCATATTGCTTTTCGTTCTTTC
>JAQVID010000290.1 GCA_028695865.1 Thermoguttaceae bacterium
AAAATATTATGAAGCGATTAAGCCGCTGACGAAATTGGCGCTCAATTCCGATCAGGCCGTGTATGAAGCCGCGGTAGATGGTCTTCGCGGAGTCTGCGACCCGGACGAACCCGATTTGACAACCATTTTTAATCTTTTTCTGGAGGTAAAAGACGCCAAACAGGCCGATTATATTGCCCGGGCTATTACGTATATTGCCGAAAAGAATCCCGACGTTGCCAAACGCGCCAATATTATTCTGGATTGTGCCGCGGCGAAAAAGAACACATCCGACAAATTTGTCTGTAAGGTTCTGCCGCTGCTGGGCCGTTTGGGGGGAGCCCGGGTTTACGCTCAAGTTGAAGCCGGTATGAAGTCAACCACTCCGGAAGTCGCCTATGCGGCCTTTACGGCATTGTGTAATTGGCCCAACGCGGAACACGCCGACGCTCTTTGGAATGTGGTTCAAGCAAGCGACAAAGTACTTGCCCATCAGGCTCTTCGCGCTTATATTCGTGTGGTCACTCTGCCGAACAAGCGTCCGGAAGCTCAAACGCTTGCCATGCTGAAAAAGGCGATGGAAGCCGCTGGTAACGACGCCAATCGCAATCTGGCTCTTTCCCGCTCTTCCGTCATTCGTACCATGGACACGGTCAATTGGGCCGCGTCGTTCCTTGACAATCCGGCCATGTCGGAAACGGCATGCAAGGTCATTGTCAGTCTTGCGCACCATCGTTTTCTGCGTCAGCCGAACAAGGCACTGTTCGAGCCGATTCTTTTGAAGGTCGAAAAGACAACCAAGGATAAAAAGACCGCCGAACTGGCCGCCAAAGCGCGTATGGGAATGTGATAATCGCAAGTGTCGAATCGCTTTTTGACAAGCCCCGCAATCGTTTTTGCGGGGTATGTCGCAAGTCATTCGGCAAGGGGAACGAAGTGTCCGATTGACTGAAAGACGCGGATTCTCTTTCTTGTGTTCAGAACCGTAATATTTGGAACCGCAATATTTGGAAACGCAATATATTGTCAATACCGAAGGTTACTCATTCTGAGTACCGAAGAAACAGATGTTATGCAAGATCAATATTTAAACTCATCCGATTGTAATCATCATTGTACTTTTTTATATCATATTCCATGCAAGATACAAATTGTCTGTTTTATGTTTTGTAGTCTTTTGTTGCTGTTGAGTTGCGCAGTTCCGGCCGCGACGGACGAAACGGCCCAAGGTCGCGTCGAACTTTTAAACGAAGGTATCACACAAATTCTTTTTGTCGAACGGGCTGTGTGGCAGTCAACTCATTATTATTCCGATTTTATCGACGGGGCCAAAATTTTTGGATCACGGCTTTGTCTGCTCGACGTCAAGAGCGGCAAGGTTCGCTCCCTTGTTCCGCAACTGCAAGGCGGGCTGATCGGCCATTGTGATCTGTCGCAGGACGGTAAACGAATTGTCTTCGATTACAAGGCCAAAATCGGCGAAGGTTTTCGCATTTGGACCGTTCATATCGACGGCAGTCATCCCAGACAAATCACGTTTCCTCCTGAGGATGAAGAGGCTCGCATAAAAAAATACTCGCACCGTAAACGGCTTGAATATTACATGGCTCAAACCAATGGAGCCAAACAACTTCCTGTGACGGTCGAGGCTGACCGCTTTTATTCGCACCACACCGACGATATGCAACCGTGTTGGCTGCCGGATGGAGCCATCGTGTTTGTTTCGACTCGTTGCCAATACAGTATTCTCTGCGACGACTTTGATACGCTCACCACGTCGCTCCTGTACCGAATGCGCTCCGATGGTTCCCAAATGGAGAAACTGTCTAACAACGCGTTAAGCGAAGCCGTTCCTTCTGTCGGCGAAGATGGACGCGTTCTCTATACACGTTGGGAATATGTCGATAATGGTGCTGTGAGTAATAAAGGTGTTTGGATTATTCGGCCCGACGGAACAGGAGCCGAAGAACTTTACGGAGCCAATATTGAATTTCCCGCTGTACATTATGCGCCGCGAGTTGTGCCCGGGACGAATGGTCGCCGCTTCGTTTGTATTGGTGCGCCGCACATGCCCGCCCCGCTCGGCTCGGTCATTGTCGTCGATACGTCGCGCAATCGTCGTACAGGCGAGCCCATGACCTATATTACGCCGGAAGTGGAAACGCGGCATCAGATGTTTTGGGACAATTTCCCCAATGAAAAAGTCAAGCCGTTTCAGGCTCCCTATACGGATGCTCCTCCTTTTCACACGTCGCGAGAACCGGATGGGCATGGTCATACAAAAAGCGGTCCTCTTTTCGCCGATCCTTATCCGCTTAACGAAGAGCTTTTCCTGGTTTCGTACAATCCCGCAAGTTTTTGGAAGACCCCCAATGCTTATTCCCTTTATCTCATTGACGCTGGCGGCAAACGCTTGCCTGTTTACTCCAATCCGGAAACTTCATGCTGGAACGCGTTGCCCGTTCAGCCGCGTCTGAATACTCCCGTTGTTCGCGGCATTACGGATTCAAAACTTGCCGGACAGAATAAAGCTCAACTGATTGTGACGAACGTCTATCACGGTCTGAATGGTGTTAAGCCGGGGACAATCAAATATCTTCGCGTCAACGAGCATGTTCCAAGACCGTGGTCGGCCCATCGCTTTTGGACCAAGCCGGATCAGCCGGGCGAAGCACCAATCAATTATGATCTGTACGATCAACAGCATTCGGCAATATCGAAAAACACGCATTTGGGTCTGAAGCTTCAGCTTGGTGTTGTACCGGTTGAAACGGATGGAAGCGCGAACTTTTTGGTCGATGCGGATAAAAACATTTTTCTTCAAGCGCTCGACGGCGAATATCGGGAAGTCCAACGTGAGCGAACATTTGTCAATTATCGTCCTGGCGAGATTCGTTCCTGTATTGGCTGTCACGAGCAGGCAGGCGATACAAACCCGAATCGGAATAAAGCCGTTACGCCGCTTGCGTTAAGGCGAGCGCCGAGTGTGCCGGGTCCGCAGCCTGGTGAGCGTTCGGGAGCCAAACCGCTTCATTACCCGACGGATGTTCAACCGGTACTCGACAAATATTGTGTCAAGTGTCACAGTGGTTCCCGTCCGGCGGGCGGTGTCGTTTTGACGAGCGAAAGAACGGAGCTTTTCACGAAATCGTATGAAACATTGATCGACCGTCGGGTATTGCCGATTATAGGCGAGAATCATCCCAAGATGGGCAACAATCATTATCTGCCGCCGTATACCCTCGGTTCGCACGCGTCGTCCTTAATCAAACGCGTGTTGGACGATTCGAAAAGTCCATGTTACACGTCCATGCCGCTTGAAGACCGTATTCGGTTAACGACTTGGGTGGACGGCAATGGTCAATTCTATGGAACATATTTTGGTCCCAAGTCGCTCCGGTACGAGAAATTACCCGGCTTTCGTCATGAACCGACATTTGAGGAAGTTCGTCGCAATGATTTTGAGCATTATGATTTTTGAGCATTTTTATTTTGAGTATTATCATTGATTGTTTTCTTGACTTGACTTTTAACAAATCGAACATGGGGATGAATAATAACATGAAACGAAGAGATTTTTTGAAACGGACCTCAGCCTTGGGGGCTGTGACAATTTTGACGAATCCGAAATCGGCGCGATCCGCGGCCGCCAACGAGCGGATTCAACTTGCCGTTATTGGATGTGGTGCCCGGAGCGATTGGGTTTGCCGCGATATGATGATTCGCCCGGCTGACGATGTACGGTTTGCCTGGTGCTGTGACGTCGATTTAAGTCGGGCGCAAAAACGCGCGACGCAATTGACTCGCGATGGTGTTGTTCCCAAAGTGACGCAAGACGCGAAGGCTGTTTTCGACGACCAATCTGTAGACGGCGTTGTTCTTGTTACGCCCGATCATTGGCATGCGCTCCACACGATACAGGCGTGTCAGGCGGGAAAAGACGTGTACTGCGAAAAGCCGTTGAGCCGTTCCCCGTTCGAAGGCGAAATGATGATTCAGGCGGCGAAGAAATATAATCGTGTCGTTGGAGCAGGCAATCAGACGCGTTCTTCCGATTACTGTCCTGTCGCGAAAAAATATATTGAAGAGGGCAATCTGGGTGAGATCGAATTTGTTCGTGTTCATAACATGTGGCGGGCCAGTCTGCCGAGCGTTCAAACGGGAGTTCCCAAACCGGATGGTCTTGACTGGGACAAATGGATAGGTCCATCGCCGTATCGCGATTATTCACCGACCTATATGCTTTCGCTTGCCTGGGGATATTTTTGGGATTTCGGAAATGGTCTTTTAGCAACGCAAGGTGTTCATCAGATCGACGTTGCCCGTTGGCTGTTGGGACTGAATATTCCGAAGTCGTGTTACAGTGCCGGAGGAATGGACAAGAAAAAACTTTTGACCCAAACCGCTGAAACGCAATCGACCGTTTTCGATTTTGGGAATCTGATCATGAATATTGAGCAGACCATGAATTGCCCGTATATGCTTGAAACCGATTGGGAAGTCCGCGAAAAAGAAATGCACCCCTACTGGTTCCAAAACGCGTCCCGCATCGAAATTTACGGTTCGCGTTATCTCATGGTTATTGGCCGGCTGGGAGCGGGCTGGCAAGTTTTTGACCGGACGAAAAAGCGATTGCCTGTCGTCAAATCGCAAGGATTCGGCAGCTATTCCCAACTTCAGGAAGCGCACATGAGTAATTTTATCGATGCGATGCGTGAACGCAAAAAGACGAATTCTTCCGTTGAGGAATGTCACAAGAGCACCATGCTTGTTCATTACGCGAACATGTCGCTTCGGGCGGGAAGTGTTAAACTCGAAATCGATCAGCAGACCGGTAAAGTCGTTAACTGCCCGGAAGTCGCCCCATTCTGGCGTCCCCAGTTCCGCAAGGAGTACGATATTCCGGAGATTGCATGACCGAAAGCCAAACCTCGACATTATAACAATCCTGTTCTTGTTGTGTGATGGTTTGCGTTGATTTTTTCAAGCCGCGGGAGTTCGTGAACGAATCCAACCAAGGAAGGGAGACCTTTTGCCTGTATGTTGCATGTTTGCGGAACATTGCTTTGGTATTGAGATTAGTATTGGCCTTGCCACTGGTATTGGCCTTGAGACTGGCATTGAAAAGGTCTGTTCATTCCGGTTGACCTTTTCGTTGCCGCAGGCGTCATGAAATCCTGCCGGTTCCTTTTGGGTTGCGGACTTTACAAGTCCGTTTCCTTTTTGTATAATATGAGGATGAAAAAGTTGCGCCGGGTGAGTTATCCGGCGCAAGCAGTTTCGAAAGACAGAATATCAGGACACAGAATTTCAGGACACAGAATTTCAGGACAC
>JAQVID010000291.1 GCA_028695865.1 Thermoguttaceae bacterium
TTTTATCAAAAAAGTGAAGAAGTACTTGCGTTTGGTGGACTGGTAAAGTAAAATAATTGAGTTATTATGTTTTTTATACCGGTTCCGCTTGAGTTTTTTCGTTGCGTGTTCGGAAGACTGCCGTTGATCGAAGGTAAACGGGAAAGGAATTCAAGGCAAATAAAGAATCGGCCGTATCATATCATTTCGCAACGAGGCAAGCTGAAGCTGAAAAGCAATGAGTGAAACCGCGATTTAGTTTACTGTGCTGGAAATCGTTATTGTTAAACGTGAAGGAGTAACGAGTGAAACATTTGATTTATGCGGGCATGATTTTTTTACTGACAGGAATTTTCACAGCGATCGGGTTTTCTCAATCGCAAGGAGCAACCAGGATGGATCGCGCCGCCGAAGGAGTTGGTTCGTCCAAGGCGGATTCGAAGGAAAAAGAGGTTGCGTCCAAACCGAAATATGAGACGATTACCCCAAAACTGTTGTATCAATTGCAAAAAGAGGGCAAGAAGCCGATTATTATTGATGTTCGAACGGCTCAGGAGTATCAAACAATTCATGTGCCGGACGCCATTCTTGTACCGCTTGACGAGTTGGATGTCGAAAAGACCTCGCAAAAATATAAACTCAAAGACAAAACATTTTATTTGATTTGCCGCAGTGGTCGACGCAGTGCGACGGCGACACACAAATTTATTGAGGCCGGAATCGGAAAACCGGTTAATGTTACCGGCGGCACGTCGCAATGGGACCAGGAGGGGTATCCGGTCATCAAGGAAAGCAAGTAGCCTGGAAAGACGAAACCGATCATCATGTTCAGATTTCTGATCAAGACAGGCTGTTGCCTGTTGATTTTGTTTTTTGCGTTGGCAATGGTATCGGAATTGCCCGCTCAAAAAGGGTCCAAACCGACGTTCCGTGAATACCAAATACACGAAACGCAGACACCGGTTCCTGATTCGCCTGACTGGCTTGAGTCTCGCGATACCTGGTTAACGGTAGTGCTTTTGGTCCTGTTGGCTGTTTCGACCGTGGCTGGTGTGTGGCTGCGAAGTCGCCGACTGCTCGTTGTCAACGCGATTGCCGCGATTGTTTTGCCCGGGTTTTATTTCGGCGGCTGTCCCTGTCCTGTCGGCACAATACAAAATATCGCGGTGGGTCTGACACGACCGCAGTACGCGGTTCCGACGACTGTTCTGATCTTGTTTTTGGCTCCCTTGGTCACGACGCTGCTGTTTGGCCGGACGTTTTGCGGGTCTGCCTGTCCGCTCGGCGCGGTTCAGGAATTGATCGCGCTTAGACCAATCAAACTTCCCGCGTGGCTCGACGCGGTACTCGGTCTGATTCGATATATTGTTTTGGGATTGGCAGTGCTGTTTGCCTGCTGCGGTTTGGGGTTTATTGTCTGCCGGTACGATCCGGTTGTCGGGCTCTTTCGAGGCGGAACCGGTTGGGCTAGTGTGCTGACTTTTACCGGTGTGATTCTCGTATTGGGAATTGTGATTGCAAGACCTTATTGCCGTTTTCTTTGTCCTTATGGCGCGATTTTGTCTTTGTGCGGCAAACTTGCTCTTCGGCATGTAACGGTTTCGCCGGGCGATTGTTCACGTTGCCGTCTTTGTGAGCAAATGTGTCCGTACAACGCGATTCTTCCCCCATCCCAGGAGCCGTCGTTGGAAGAACGCAAGCAAGGCTTTTCGTTTTTTCTGGGATCGCTCATTGCTTTTCCGATCATTGTCGCGGTCTTTACCATGCTGGGAGCGACGCTGGCGTTTCCGTTTGCGCAGCTTCATCCGGTCGTCAAGCGGGCCGAACTGGTACGCGCCGAAGAGTCCGGACTGATCAATCGTTTGGGCGCCTTCGATGAAACGACAGCTCATTATCGCAGTGGGCTTGACAACGAGATTTTATATCGGGACGCGGCCGCGGTGGTGGTACGCTTTCGCCATGCTTCGCGGCTATTTGGCGCTTGGTGCGGACTCGTACTGGGCATTGGCCTGATCGCGATTTGTCTCCGGAAAAAGAGAGTCGGATATGAAGCCGATCCAGGCCGTTGTTTTTCCTGTGGCCGATGTTTCTGGTACTGTCCGAATCAGAAGAATACGCGGTTCTTTATGAAAGAGTAAAAGGGAATCCTCTTATTTCGCGTTAATGAAGTTCCCTAAGGACATCCGCAAAAGGCTTTGTGTTTGTGTTGTGTTGTGTTGTATTGCGTTGTGTTGCGTTGTGTTTCACAACAATACTTGTTCGCCACTCTCCCTGTCGCAGAATGATTTTGCCCAGAGTGATTTTACGCAGAATGATTTTACGTGTACCGCTTCGATGAACCGCGCAGCATGGTTGTTTTCGCTCACAGAAACATTAGAATCATGCCTCTGGCGGTGACGCAGTGACGCCGGAGGAGAGGATGAAACACCCGTTGTTTCCCTTCTTTTTCCTTTTCCCTCATGGATTACATTATAACTCGTTATGTTATCATGAGTTACGCTTAAGTTAATATGAACGGGCGCTTTTGCCCGTAACTCCACCGCGTAAGCGTTGTATTTACATTACGTGAGCGGGGTGAAGGTCATTCCAAAACGCCGACAAGCTCCTGCTCTTCCTTAAAATTACGAAGCCCCCGTTGACCATAAGCAACGTTTTGTTATAATAATTTTACTTTGATGGTGGTCGTAGCTCAGTTGGCTAGAGCATCGGATTGTGGCTCCGAAGGTCGAGGGTTCGAGCCCCTTTGACCACCCTTGTTATACCGACCACAAAATAGCGTTAACGCCTTAAATATTAGGGTTTAACGCTATTTTAGTTTCTTGTCAAAACGCTAACACGATTCAATCTTTTCGCCGGTCCTTGCAACAATTCGCCCCCCAAAAAGGGTAGAAAACAGCCTCAATTGTTGTATAATGTTGTATAATGTTGTATAGAAAAAAGAATGAAGCCAATGAAGCCAAGGAATATTTTAAGAAAGGAGCGAAAATAATAGAAGTCAAAAAAAGCGTGACAATCTCCGGAAAAACAACCGTTATTGTGTATATTTACACGGAATGGTAGACAATAATGGAGGGCACCCGAGAGGGGGCCGTATTTTATGGAAATGAAAGAGTTGCGTGATAAATATGGACGCAAGAACGCCATACAATCTATGAGCGCTGCCATATGGTCGGAAATTTCTGGCGGAAATCCGTTGATTGATCTGATAGGAAAAACCTATCGAAGGATCAAGTAGTCAACAACAGAGCATGAAAAAGCCGCCTTAACGGAAATTTATATTAGTCTTGGAAATATTCGTGCGGATATGGAATTAGTTATATGCGAAAGATATGAAATAGAGAAAGAGAGAAAATAAAATGAATACACAATTACAAGAGATCATTGAGCAGTCAGAAAAGAAGGACCTTGAGCAGGTTCGTAAACGAGCGGAACATCGTGGAGGAGTTCGGCCAAATTCAGGACGTCCGAAAGGCTCCGGAAGTGGACGGACCGCTACGGCAAGACTGCAATTTTGCGTTACTCCGGAATTTAAAACAGAGTTCGAGCAGTTTGCGCAAAAGATGAATATTTCCTCGATAGAACTCCTTCGCCGGTTATTTCGGAAACGTAACATACTGATAAAGAAAGAGGCTATCACAGACTGAATGACGATCTTTTAAAACAATCTGCTGACTGTTCTTTTTTCCAATTCTTTCGCCGCGGCCAAGGCGGTATCGGATCATCATCTTTCCAAAGCCCGACTTTATTCTGACGGGCTTGTTCTTCTCCTTACCGCATGGCAGTTCCTTCTTCGGGGGTCAACATCGAAAAGTCGTACTTTGGACTGTACTTTATCAAGTTGGCCAAGAACGACTATTGAATCTCCGTAATACAATGTCACCACATTTACCAGCAAGTTCCTCGGATACGCAATCCGTGGAGGTGAGGATGACCGTAATAACGATGAGTATTGTTCACGTGCCTGTTTTAAGAAGGAATGGGCCTTCATTTTAACCTTGTTATTTTCAAATGTGACATTGCAAATTCCCCTGTCGTGTTCAGCTTTCAAGTGAGTATTCTGATATGGTCTCTACTGCCCCCAATAACATCAGGCATAAAATCGAGGTATAAAGCAATGATACAATCCTTGTCTTTGGTTGATTTTAACCTCTCATTTGTTAAAAGCGACCCATAATTCTCTACGATTCACACGCCCGGTTTTCCGGGACCATTCTACCAGTGTCTGCCCGAAGAATCAGTTCATTTTCCGGTCAATGTATTCGAGCGATCCGTTCCAGCCCAGCTTTTCCCGAAGCGCGCGGTAATAGCTGCGTTCCGGAATGCGTATCATCTTGAAGGCGACATCGGCTTTTCGAACGACTATGCGATCGCCCGGCTCAATTCGCAAACTGGAATCACCATCCACAACAGCATAGGCTTCCCGGTTGCGAACGCGAAATTCATAAACACGATCCGCCGAATCGACGACCGGACGAAAACTGAGCGTGTGAGGTCCAAGCGGCGACAGAACAATGGCGTCGAGATTTTTATGAAGTATCGGTCCACCACAGGCGAGATTGTGGGCCGTCGAGCCGACCGGCGTGCTAATCATGAGACCATCGCCCCGATAGACCGTAACCAGTTCACTATCGACAAATAATTCAATTTGAAGCAGTTCAAAGGGAGGACCGCACTGAACAACAACTTCATTGACAACCAGCTTGCGATTGATGAGCTCCGGACCAGTGGAACCGGGGCGCCACGCGGTGCACTCCAAAAGTATCTGCCGATTGAGAGGAAGTGCCTCAAAGTCGTCTCGTTTGAGTAACGGAATCAACTCATCCGCGGAAACACTGGCGAGAAAACCGAGCGTACCAAGATTAACAGCCAGCAAGGGAATTTGACTTCGACCGAGCTGATGTACGGCGCGCAAAATCGCGCCATCGCCGCCGAACACAATGGCAATATCGGCAAATTCGTTCGAAAGGTCTTTCTCACCGGTAAAATCGACAGCAACGACATTGCACAACTCCTCTATTTGCGAACGGAGTCGTTCAACGCCTTCGAGAACACCGGCACGACGTCCGTTTCCCAAAAGGAATACCCGCCTTGCGTTTTTCGGATTTTCTACGGTCATAAAAAACCTTCCTGTAAGAATCTCAAATCGCGTTACCCTGGCGGCCAACCGAAAGACCGCCCGCCCATGACGTGAAAATGAAGGTGAGGCACAGTCTGGCACGCGTTAGTTCCACAATTACTCACCACACGATAACCGCTTTCGGCAATTCCCAATGAGCGAGCCAGATCGCGTATAACACAGTAAATGTGTCCGATAAGTTCAACAT
>JAQVID010000292.1 GCA_028695865.1 Thermoguttaceae bacterium
CACGCAAGTGCCGGGCCTTGCCTCGTGGGACAGCATCGCTTTGATCTGGGCAGTGACCAGTTGTATCAGTTGGGATATGACGGCGAAAAACCGATTCCCGAAAGCAATTGGCGAATACCGATTTCGCTCAAAGAGGCCAATCCGATTCTGCTTTGCTTCAATTTCGAAAAAATGGAACACCTGCTGCGTGTTTTTGAATCAGGTATTGGATCGTTTTCCGGTGAAGAAAAAGATTTACAGCAATGGTATTCGCGCTGGCTGCTCAGGTGGTGGACTTGTCAAAATGAAGTGGAATCGCTCATGCTCTCCGATTATGCGCCCGCAACCTTTACGCAACGCCAGCGCATGGCCATTCTCCAAATGGTTCGGTCGGAGGAACAGGGCAAAAATGTTCCCAAGGCCCCGATGGAACTTGAAAACGTCGCAACAACTTCCATCGCAAAAATTACCGATGAAATCGGTGTTCGGCAGGTCAGTATCAAAGATTTTCGCGACCTGTTGGCAAGTCATCAGAAACTGATAGAGACATGGCAACTCCAATCGACTTACGAATCACTGCTTTCACGGAAAGCGGCCAGTATGTCGACGTTTGCCATATGGCGATTGAATCACGCGACCAATACGAAATTTCTTTTCGGGCTCACCGACGAAGATATTGACGAAGTGGAAATCTATGTTCCCAAGCGGAAATACATGTTCCCGTTTGCTGTGCTGGGACATATGTTCGCGTGGCTGCTACTGACCATTGCCGTTCTTCTTCTCATGCGTTCGGTAGGAGGGCATCCGCACATTCGTCGAAACATTCATTATATCATGCTTATGGCAGGTCTGTTTTGGACGTGGTTCCTGTCCCCTTCGTTCGTCGGATGGATGATTATCATCCTGGGCTTTTGGATTCGCTTTGGTACTCGTCCGTTCCAAAATCCGTCTGTGGTTGACTCGCAGACGGCGCAGCCCCCGCCACACGAATGATCTGAAAGAGATATGTGTGTTCGCTTCATTTGAAATCGCGGATTTCGAAAATGAACGCGCGTGATTTATTTGCCTCATGCTCCGCGTACACTGTAAGCATTGTGCGATCCGCATACTCTGCAGACTCTGTGCGCACTGTTATTACAACAAACGGATTGGCTCAAGCTTAATGGTCTTTACGGTTACCATGTCGCGGGTACTACTCTTCATCCGGAGTCCCTTTTGCCGTAAGTACCGCTTCTACTTGCGGAAGGGCAATCGGATCGAAAAAGACGAGTAAATCGTCGTCCCGTTCGATGGCCGTTCGTCCATTGGGAACGACGAACCCGTTTTTCCGGCGGATCAAAAGGATCAATGCTCCCTTGGGTAACTTCAGCTCGGCAAGCGTCTGACCAATGATCGCCGAAAGCGGACCTATTTCAAATTCATAAAGCTGGTCGTTCGAATTGCCGGTTACCTCAAATTCCAGCGGTGATCGAAGGCGAAGTTTATCTGCTTTACTCAGTTGCAATCGATGGGCAAGCGGCATGAGTGATTTGCCTTGAATAAAGATCGACAACACGACGACGAAAAACACGATGTCGAACAATCTCATTGCTTGCTGCACATCGGTGGGATTGGTAAATCCGGCAATGGCGGGAAAAGTTGCCAGTACAATAGGGGCGGCTCCGCGGAATCCTCCCCAAGCGACGATGGCAAGTTCTCGCATATTGAACGAGGTATAAAACATGCAAAGCCAAACAATCAACGGTCGCACCACGAACATGAGTACCATGGCAATAACGAACCCTTCGAACGCAATGTGATAGAGATTGACCGGTGAGACCAGCAGTCCGAGAACCAAGAAGACGGCGACTTGCATGAGCCACGCCAAACCGTCGTTGAAGCGGGCCAGTCCATGTTTATAGACAAATTGAGAGTTACCCATGACAAGTCCGCATACATAGACCGCCATGAAGCCGTTGCCCCAAAACAGTTGCGTAAGCGAATAGGCCAAAAAGACTGTTGCGATTCCAAGAACATAGTACAGGCCTTCGTATTCCCGACAGAGATGATCAAAGAGCCAAACCATGGCCCGGGCAACCAGAGCTCCCAGTGCAATTCCAATGGACATTTTCACGAAAAAGACGGGAAAAATAATAAGCAAAGAGCCTTCCGGGTGCTTGATGAGTTCAATGAAAAACAAGGTGAGAAACGCCGCCATAGGATCGTTACTCCCCGATTCGAACTCCAACAGGGGACGAAGTCGGCCTTTGAGTCCGAAATTCCGGGAACGGAAAATTGCGAAGACGGCAGCGGCGTCGGTTGAGGAAATAACGGAGCCCAGGAGCAAGCCCCAATACCAGGACACATTCAAGAACCAGGCGGAAAAAATCCCAAGGAGCACGGCGGTCAGGAATACGCCTGCCGATGCCAGAGCAGCCCCGGGAAGCAGAACACTTCGTATGTCGTGCCAACGGGTATCGTATCCTCCGGAAAACAGAATGAACGCCAGCGCCATGGTTCCCAAATAATTCGCGCCGGCATAGTCTTCAAAATCAATGCCTCCGATACCATCCGAGCCGGCCAGCATACCAATACCCAAAAAGAGAAGGAGAGTCGGTATTTTCAAAAAAGAAGAAATCTTGCTTGACAAAATACCAAGCAAAAGAAAAATGGCAATGGCCAACATCCTTACATCCATATGCACCCTCCGCGCGATCCATGCTTCGATGTCGAAGGCACCTTTGTTTTTTTTCGGTGTCATTCATTATGACAGTATTATACAACCGATCCCTTAATTTCCAGCGATTCATTTCCTGTTTTCCTTGGGAATACGGTGGAATTCAGGGTACGTAGCGCGAAAATTCATTTGAAACCGGTATATGTTGCTGTTTCGCACACCTCATCGATGAGGAAACTCGTTCCAGCAACCGCCTCCATGTATACCACTTAGATTATACGTTTTCGCCTGAATATGACAAGGACGGTGAAAGTTTGTTAAAACAAGCAGTTTGCGTAAGATTCAAAAGGAGAAAGATGAACGATTGGAACGAAATCTTGACAAAATCCGGAAAAAGACTCCTTTCGTTTCAATCATAATGCCGACATAAGAATCTAACGGAGACTTTCCTTCCTCCATGAAAGACTGTCATGAAAAAAAACAGGCTTTTTGGCAGGAAACAGGATAAAATGGAGATTATCTATTGGAAGAATTCCGGCCCGTAGTTTACGGAAAAGATAAATAACTGTAAAATCAAATGGAATTGCTTTTGGCAGGAGGAATGGTATGCGACGTTTGTTCGTACTATGTGTAATTGTCATGACAATGGTCTCCGGGGGACTGATGGTCTTTGCCGGTAACCAGGACGAGGCGAATAAAATCGCTCGTCAATTGGGGCAACAATATCCCCAATACAACATTGAAGTTGCCTATCAGGACGGTAAAGTCCGTTTGAGAGGAGATATCGGCAACGAGACTGAACGTGGAGAAATCAAGAGCTTTGTTCAGCAGATGCCCCAGGTTCACAGCGTTCAAGAGTCATTCACGGTAGGTGATCGCGCTGCGGCTCCGTCTTCTTCGGTGGTTCAGCAGCCGACATTCCTTCCGACCGAATCATTACCGGCTCCGTCGGTTATTGATCAGGGAAATGTGGTATCGGTCGTCGCTAATGCTCCGACTACAGAAAAACCGGCCCCACTGAACGTTGAAGTCAACAAACCGGTTAGTTCGTTCCCGGCTGTCCCGACCAAAAAGGCCGAAGAATTCAAGAGTCCCTCCGGACTTCTTCCGGCAACCGGCTTGAATCCGGCTTACAACAGACAAATGATGCAAAATCCGCCCAAAGCACAAGCTTCCGCCGCTCCGGCTCCGGCTGCTGCTCCAGCGCCCGTTGCCGCTCCGGCTCCGGTTGCTGCTCCTGTTCCGGCTGTCGCCGCTCCGGCACCCGTTGCCGCTCCTGTTCCGGCTGTCGCCGCACCAGCACCCATTGCCGCTCCTGTTCCGGCCGTTGCCGCTCCGGCACCGGTTATGGCAGCTCCCGCGGCTCCTGAAGTTCAAGCTCCGCACGCGGTTGCTGCTCCGGTTGTGCCCGCTGTCTCTTCGCCCTACGGATCAAGTAATCATGTTATTTCCACTGATTCTGCCGTAACGACAGAGCATTACGCCGGCGAGAATCAACGACCTCTTGGTGTTCGTATTGGCGGAGGTCCCGCGTATCCTCAAGCTCAATATCAGCAGGGACAAACGGTCGCGCATTCGCCGGCCGGATACAATGCTCCCCAAGGGCAGGGAATGGTCGCGGGTCAAAACGGCCAACCGAATCTTCCGCAATACGCCTGGCCGACCTATGCCGATCACCCGAATTATTCGCAAGTCGCCTATCCGAAACAACATGGAGCAAACGCGTTCCCCTACATTGGTCCTTTCTATCCTTATCCGCAAGTTCCGCTCGGTTGGAGAAAGGTCACGATGGAATGGCACGATGGTTACTGGTGGCTCGATTTCAATGATGGATCACAGAATGGACCGTTCTCGCCGCTGTTCCGTCAGCCAACCAAATACCGTTGATGGATAGTTCCGCTCCATGACCAAAAGCAAAATTCCCCATCGGACACTCATTCCGACGGGGAATTTCCCGTTTGTTTGTAAAGGCGATCCTTCAAAAGACAATCATCCGGTTCTATGACGCGAAGTTACGACAAACAACAAAAATATAAGACTTGATCTTGATACTGTCGATACTTTAATTTTCGGTGATTCACTTCCCGTTTCCTTTTGGAAAACGTAGTGATTCAGGCCGCGTAACACGAAAAAACAAGCAAAACCAGTATACTTATTCTTTATCTGACTTTTTATCGTCTTTCGTTGTTTCCTCTATTTCGTCACCGATTCCATTTACGCCCTTTTTAAATTCGACGACGCTGCGTCCGAGGGAACGCATGACCCCAGGCAAGCGATTGCCAAAAAGCAACAGCGCAATGCCTATCACGATCAGAAACTGCAAGGGACCAGGTGAAAACATGGATATGATCCTTTCTTTTTTGATTTAATGGACGCTCATAAAAGGTCTGTCCCGCAATCGATTTTTCAGTTTTTACAAACTGGTCCATGGAATTGCGCGGCTCCTGACGCCCCATGACCTTATTCTAGCAGTAACTTTTCCCCTGTCAAGGAAAAATCAAGGAAACCGTTTGCGGAATTCCCGCGTCAGGAAATCGGCTTCGGTATTACGAGATTCTTTTTTTAGTTCAGAAATCCAGTGTTGATAGAAAATAGGTAAATTCGTTCGAAATTGCTCAAACTCCGGGTCCAAAAGCAGGCCGCAGG
>JAQVID010000293.1 GCA_028695865.1 Thermoguttaceae bacterium
CAAATGATGAAACGCTCAATACTGGTCCTGATTGCTTTTTTCGGAATCGGTTTTGTATCGACCCTTTCGGCGCAAACCCGAACGTGGTCCGATATGTCCGGTCATTTCACGGTGGAAGCAACTTTTGTTTCCTTCGCGGAAGACGCAAAGACGGCGACGCTGAAAAAGGAGGATGGTACAACGATTGTTGTCCCGTTCGACAAACTGTCCAAGGCCGATCAGGAATACATTGCCAAAAGAAGTCCCAAGTCTGTTGAAGGCGATACAAGCAAGGCAAGTTCCGGTCTTCCCCCCGGCACCGGCGAAAAAAAGTCGCCTTCGGCAGCTGCGACATCCCCTGTTGTTACCGTAACATTTCCTGCGGACAAGGGAGCGATTCCTGCCCGGCGTGACCCGTTTGAGCTTCGTTGTCATTTCGATTCCAAACCAACCGAAAGCGATGTAAAGCTGATTCGTTCCTGGCAAACCGCATTCGATATTCACCGGATATCGTGCTTCCTGGGGTATGAATGCGATGAAGATACTTTCGGCAAGTTGAAGCAGATTCACCCGATTCACGAGTGTCATTTTTCCAAAGGGCTTGCCGCGACAATACAGGACGCATTCCTGATCGATAATTTTGACAAACTGGAAACGATTGAGATTGGACGCGGTATTTTGCCCGTGAATTTGTTTAGTTCGATTGGGAAACTTCCCATGTTGCGAACGTTGGTTTTAAACCCCATAAGTATGGAGTATGAAAAATTTGAGCAATTGCGAAATTCAAAATCTCTGAAAGACCTTTCAATTATTTCCGACGGCGCCGTGTCCGAACGCAGTATGGAGGGGCTGGGCGCGTTGTCCCGGCTGGAAACACTCCGATTGCAGCTTCCCGGTCTGACCGCTGCCGGTTTCATTTACCTGACCGACTTGACGGCTTTGAAACATCTTGAACTTGTTCGAACGCCGATCCCGCCGCAGTATATTACACATTTTCGGCGATTACAGCAACTTCGTACTCTAGTACTGGAAGAGTCTCCCGGGCTCAAAGGGGAATCGATCGAAATTATTCGTGCTTTATTGCCACAATGCGAAATTAAATTACGGCGTGACAAAAAGAACGATTCCGACGAACAGGCATCGGCAGCTGACTCGCCGAAATCGAACGCGCCGTCCGGTACCGGTAATGAGGCCCGGGACGCCGGAGACGAATCGAAGCAACAGCAGCGTTCCGCGGAGACATCTTCCAAGTCTTCGTCTTCAGGTTCAACTTCAGGTTCTCCTTTTGAATCGGAAGTGGAGCCGGCCAATGTTTCCACGTCGTCCTGGGCAGGTATCCACATAGGCGATTCCATTGAGGTGATCAAAAAGAACTACGAAATATTGAAAAGCGGTAAAACCCCCAAGTCGGACCGCATGCTTTACCTGATCAAACCCAAACAGCGAAAGTATTCCGAGATTGCCGTTGTGTGCCATGAGGACCGCTGTATTTCCATTCTTGTTTCTTTTACGGCCAATACGGCGGAGACTTACGAGTTGCTTTACCGCATTCACGAGAAGCGTTTTCCTTCCTATATGCCGAATCGCCAGAAGACGGTTCAGGGAGACGAGGCCTCGGCAACTTTTACTGCCACCGAAAACGAAGTAGAGCTTGCCATTGTCATTAGTTACGAGAAAACTCCGTTTAAAGCAGCCCAGGTTTCTGTTTTGTGTGCCGATAAAGACGAAATGCTGAAGGGAGAATATGAGTAACAAGCCGGGGCCAAACCATTTTCGCCTTGAACGGTTACGATTTATATGATCAATAATTCCCTAATTCCGTATATGCAGCGAGTGAAACGAACGAAATTAGGGCAAATGCGGTTCGAACGAGCAAAAACATTCCCTAATTCCGGTCGCAAGCGACCTCCATTACGGGCTTGATTTTGGCGAATGATAAAAATTCTTCCATACTGCTTGAATCAGCTGGAATCCACTGATTCGTTGCCTGTTTTTCGGAAATTTTTCTGATAAATCGTTGATGTTACTGCCTGGTTCTGCTATACTACTGTAAAAAGGTCATGGCAAGCCTTTCGCGTGAAAGGAAAAATCGCTGTGAACGGTTACATATAAGGAAAGACGGCAAGGGGGCCGGAAAATCAGTCCAATTGGACAGGAGAATACAGATGTTGAAGTTCACTAAAACATTGGTCATGGGAACGGTATTTGTCGCGACGACGCTTTTTGCGTCATTTTCATCAACCATGCTTTTTGCCAAAGATGTGGAAGTCAAGCCGGATGTTCGCGAGAAAACAGCCTGGTACGATACGGCCAAATGGCTTCCGGAAGGACAAGGTTGGCATGCCGATTTGGCTAATCATTACGCACGTTTTCCCATGAAGTGGAAGGAAGGAATCAACAAGGAAGGTCGTGCCGGACTTTGGGGGAATTCACAAAGCTGTCAGGCGGGATTGTTCTTCCGATTCCGAACGAACGCCACTCAAATTTCGGTTCATTACGTTCTGCCTTCGAAACCCAATGGCGGAAATCACATGACCGGCATGTGTCGCCACGCGGTTGATTTGTATGGTCGGGCAGACAATGGCAAATGGCTGTGGATCGGCGTTACCAAGATACACAATCAGGAAGACACAGAGCACTTGGGCTGGACAACCGGAACCATGCGCGACTACATTCTTTATCTGCCGCTTTACGGCGGGGTGAAGCAGTTGGAAATTGGTGTTCCGGCCAAGGCGGAATTTCACGCCGTTGCGCCCATCGAAGGAAAGTCGATTCTGTATTACGGAACATCGATTGCGCAAGGCGGTTGTGCTTCGCGTCCTGGTCTGGCGTATACTTCCATGCTGGGACGGCGACTTGATATTCCGTTTATCAATCTTGGTTTCTCGGGCTGTGGACGTATGGAACTGGTCATGGCCGACGTTTTGGCCGAAGTTGATCCGCTTGTTTACGTTCTGGACTGCGGTCCGAACATGACAAACGAAATGGTCAAGGAACGGGGTGCCGCGTTCATTAAGCGACTTCGGGCCAAGCGACCAACGACTCCGATTCTCATGGTTGAAGATCAAGGCTGGTCCGGCTCCTGGATGTCCAGTCCGGTTCAAAAGGCGGGTGCCAAAAACGAAGAATTTCGCAAAATTTACGATGCTTGTGTCGCGGCCGGCGACAAGAATATTTATTACATGTCGTGCCTCAACATGATTGGCGAAGAAATCGATCGCGACTCAACGGTTGACGGTCAGCACCTGAACGATTTGGGTATGTACCGAATGTCACAGTCGCTGGAAAAAGCTCTCCGTCCCATTTTGGAAAAGAAGTAAAAGCGCAAATGGCCAACGCGGCAGACCTTCAGCACGATACGACCCATGACGAAAACGGTCGGGCAAACACGAGTCCGCTAACAACGGGGCCCAACGAGATTGATCTCAACCCGTACGCGGCCCCACCGATTCCGGACGAAAAAGACGCCCGAACCGTTCCGATGCTCGCCCTGACAGACTCCGGCGAAATCGACATTGCCGCTATTGAGGCTCAAAAACGAAAGGCAAACCACAGCCTCGGATTAGCCATGGTCGTTATCGTGCTCTCCTCTTCTGTCTTGTTCATTGGAATTCCTGTCGGTCTCCAACGATTGCACGAATATGTCGATTACTATTACCTCTATTCGATTCCAACCTGGGAACATGGAATTGTGATCGTGCTCGGTTTTATTTTGTTCCTCTTCGTAAATTCTTACTTCGTATCCAGGCAGCAAGACGCCCGAATCAAACTTGCCCGCATGCTCGGACTTCCTGACGCGACACCCATCGCGGTTGCCGTGGATGAGGCGACTTTCATTGCCAAGGAAGTAAAGCAACTGGAAAAAGAACATTCGCGTCTGTCCGAACATAAAGACTCCGAACATAAAGACCAGGAAGGAACGTAACCGTTCGTATCACGGCTTGGCAGGAGCAAGTGCGACGGCGAAAGAGTTTTTTATCCGAAGTACCCGGAACAGAAAATTCACCCCCTTGGAATACGGGGCTAACCCTTGGAATACGGGGCTAAAAAGTAATCGTCAAGAAATAAAAAAATGGGCAGGGCCGGGATTGAACCGGCGACACCAGGATTTTCAGTCCTTAGTTTGATTTTATTTGTTGTTAAAATACACTGTAAAACAGAGCTTATCGCTTTTGCTTCGCATGTGTATTATCGGCCAAAATCAATCTTTGTGACAGCCAAACATGGTATTTTTTTTGAAAAACATGGTAGAGCATGGTATGCGAAAGAAAGAAAACCGGTTGTCGATAAAATCCTTCAACCGGCAAGAAAAGAATTCAGCTCACATTGACCTTGAATACAAGCATAAGTCGTTGCCCGTTGGTGGTAGTAAAAATGTACTCAACCTCGTAAAAGCCTGGGGTACTGAATGGAAAGTATTCGGACGAATCAGGCCAATGCATGAAGTTGTAACCTATTGTGTCAACATTCCAATTTGTATCCGTTATGGGATTCTGTAATACCCAAGGACAAGTCGTGATTACTATCGACGTGTGACCGGTGACCGCAGTACCTGATTGCGACGCCTGATAACCAAGCCGTCGAATTGAATAAACAATGGAAGTGATCTCGGTCGGACGAAGTACCCTTGCTGCTGACCCTGATCCCGTTTCAAGTCTTGCTCGAAAACAGTTGTCGCTACTACTCGACAAAGTCATTCCGCTTCGCCATAGACAAAGAACGTTGTTATCGTAAATTGCTCGCAAAACGGTCGGCTGCGTCAGGTACGCACTGTCTGCGTTGGTCGACGTACGCGTGTCACCGTCGGTGAGCACCGCTCGCAGCCACACTCGCTGGTTGGGCTCAATTGCGCCAGCGGGCGTGGTGTACGTGATTATTCCTGAGGGTGATCCTGAGTCACTACCCGAGCCGGTATCACTGCCCGATCCGCTGCCGCTCTCTGTACCACTGCCGCTGCCAGTCTCGCTGCCGGTGTCTGATCCTGATCCACTGCCACTACCCTCTGATCCTGAGCCACTGTCGGCCGCGACTACCGTTACCTCTCGTGTTACCGGGATTGCCTCGTTACCGGCAGTGTCGGTTGCCAAGTAGGTTATTAGGTAGGTGCCGGGTGTGCTGGTGTCAACGGTGCCGTCGGTGGTTACTGTTACCGATTGATCAACGTTATCCGTTGCCGTCGCTCCCGGATCGGTCCAGGTATCGCCCACGGTAATCGAGCAGCTTGCGTCACCGGTTAACGTAATCACCGGCGGCGTCGTGTCCGCTGGTACTGCCTCCAATGTCGCGTTTGCCG
>JAQVID010000294.1 GCA_028695865.1 Thermoguttaceae bacterium
GATTGGAGTGGTTATATTCATTCTTTCGTTGTACGCGTGCATGCGGGCCGTGCAGTTTTGTCTTGCTTTTCGCCGGTCCAAAATGATGCCGCAAGACACGTATCGCGAAGTTTCGCAGTTGATTGAGTTGGGGCGTTTGCGTCAGGCCATACAATGCTGTGACGACGATGGTTCGGCGTATGCCCGAATCGTGTCGGCGGCCATTGGTCAGGCAGACGGGGGTTGGTCGGCAGTGGAGCAAGCGGCACAAGATGCTTTGACGGAAGAAGCGGCCGGCATGTATCGTCATGTGGAAGTGCTGTCCGTGGTCGGGAATATTGCTCCCATGCTTGGACTGCTTGGAACCGTGCTCGGTATGGTCATCGCTTTTGGCGAACTGGCAACGTCTGACGGATTGGCCAAGAATCTGGCCCAGGGAATTTATTTCGCGCTGGTCACAACGGTCGATGGACTTCTCGTTGCGATTCCGGCTCTGCTGGCTTTTTCGTTTTTTAATAATCGTGTCGCGGTTTTGACGGCAGAACTGACGCACCGGGTTGAAGGCACACTGCGTCCGCTTCGACGGGGAACTCCGCCGCTGCCAGGGCCACGCGGTCCTGTGCCCGGCGGCAAGGTTTCCGGACTTCAAGAACTTAAATAGACCATGGAGGTTGACCGATGAGTCGTATTCTGGCTATTGACTGGGACAGTAAAGAAGTCCGGTTTGTTTTGGCGCAAGTAGGCAAAAACGCGGTGCGTGTAGAAAAGACCGGTTCCGCCGCGATTGTGTTCGAAGATGAGTTGAGCGAGGAAACCGGGCTGATTGCATCCTCTGAAGAAGAGCTTGCGGCAACTCAAGAGACCGGCGGTTCCGACCGTACTGAATCGGCGTCCGGCAACGACGAAAGTGCTCAGGGAGACTCCGCTGTCGAGCGAGTAAAAAATCCGAAAGTATCCCGCGTTGAAAGAATCGGGCAAACGCTTCGCGCGCTCCTGAAATCCGAGCGTATTCCTTCGGCGAAACTTTTGGTCGGGGCGTCCCGGGCAAACGTTGAAGTGCTCCAGTTGGATTTTCCGAAAGTTGATGAGCAGGATTATCCTGATTTGGTTCGCAATCGTGTCCTTACCGAATCGACAACATATCTTGAGGGTCAGCCGCTTGATTTTTTGCCGCTGTTGGGGAGTGGTCCAACGCAACGCGTTATGTCCGTTTCGACTTCACGCACGCAATTGAGCGATATAAAAACGATTGTCTCTCCGCGACGCGTTGCCCGAATCGAACTTCGTGCCGCCGCTCTGGTTGAGTTCTTTCGCGATTCACTGCAAACCACGGTTACGGACGAAGAAGACGACAGTGCCGAGCCGACCGATTCGTTTCCGGTCATGCTGGTTCAAGAGGTTTGCGACGAAGTCAATTTGGTTGTCTGTCGCGGGGGCGACATCATGTATTTGCGAACGTTTCGTGTCCCGCCGGAACTTGCGGGCATGGAACGCTCAGATCGTTTGGTCGCTGAAATAGTCCGCACGCTTGCCGTAGCCGTTGATCATCCTGATTCGGCTCCCATCGAGCAGATTTATTTCTTCGGTAAGGAGGATGTGAAAAGCGAATCGGACGAGGAATCAAGCGACGATCAGGACACGTCTTTACCGGCAAGTACTCAAAACGATTTCGATACAACGCAAGCGATTCAGGAGCAACTTGCCCGGCAAGGGATTTCACTGGTTCGCTTCAATCCTTTTTCGTCGGTCGTTTCCGAAGGAGAGGTCGAACGTCCGGGCCGTTTTGCTCCTTTATTGGGTATGCTACTGGCCGAACAGGAACAGCGTCAACCGCTGATTGATCTGATTCATCCGCGAAAAAAGCCGACTCCTCCCAATTATATTTTGTATTTGGTCGCGATCATTTTCTTTGTCCTGTGTCTGGCCGGATACGGTTGGTATTGGAGTCGGGAAGAACTTGCCTCGCAAAAAAAGGAAATCGCCAAACTCGAAAAGCAGCGTGATCAACTTGCCTCATTCATTCGCAACGAACAGCCTTTGTACCAGATACTCAATACGGCGATTCAATGGGATACCGCGTATGGCGTTGTTGTTCTCGACGAGCTTCGCGACATAACACTTCGCGTTCCCAAAGCGCCGGAACTGATTGTGACGCGTCTGGCCTACAGTGGAAGTGTACGGGGGCGACCTGCGTTTATTATCAGTGGCAAGGTTGCTTCGTCGGCCGCGTACCAACGATTTTATCAAAATCTGACCAGCGATGGCTCGCATACGATTCAAACAGCGGGTCCAAAAAAGTTGACGTCTGGCGGTGGTTTTTCGCATGAATTTTCGGCACAGATTTTTTGTCAGCGTCGCCCCATGGCGGCTTATTGGAAGAATCTCCCTGTGTCTGTGCAACAGATTTCGAACATGAAGCCCGAGTTTTACGATTTCCAAACGTCTCGCGCGGCAGGGCGTTCGGCTCAAACGAAACCACAAGTTCCCGCGTCGGGCTCCGCGCCGGGTAGTATGCGGACAGGGCAAAACGTTGTGCCCGGTACGATACCGCAACGAACGACGGTTCCAGCGACCAAGCCGCAAACGCTCCCTACCCCCCAAGCCAAATCACAAGGAAAATAACATGAACAGTTTGAGAAATTTTCTTATTGTCGTCGTTCTTTTTCTGGCAATCGTCGGCTGGTTTGGCTATTCGGCATGGAAGTCGATGCACAAGATACCCGGAGCCAAACTGGAGCAGCAGCAAGCTCAATTACGGCAGCAGATTGACGGCGGAACGAAAACGCTTGCGTCGATGCGTCAGACGATCAATGGGCACACGGCGTACTTTGCCCGTTCATTTCCGCTCAATCGTGTTGCCGGTCAGGCCGAGTATCAGATTTGGTTGACGCAATTGGGTGAATTCTGCGACATGGACGATCTGGCCGTGACCGCCGGCGCTTATCGGCAAGGCCGGGGCGTTGGCACACAGCAATTTCAGGTTCATGCCCGATGTTCCATGGAAGACCTCTATCGCTTTCTGTACGAATTTTCGTGGACGCCCCTGCTGCACAGAATCAATTCGCTCGATATTGGCCCGATGGAAAAATCGAATTTGCTCGATATTACTCTCATTATCGAAAGCATGACTTTGGCGAGACCGAATCCGCAAGCGATTTATCCCCTGACGGACCGGCTCCCGTTGGGCGGAACCTATTTGCGACGCTTGGCGTCCGGACCGTTCAAAGCGTACGACGATATTGCGAAAATGGACTTGTTTCGCTATTCCTCGCCCGGACTCGACGCCGCTCAATATGTTATTCTGACCGGTACTCCTTCGATTACCAATTCGGAGGACGGAACGACATTGGTCGCGTCCCGTTGGAAATTTGAAACGGAAGGGCGAACCGTGCAACTTGGAATTGGTCAGCAGTTGTCTGTCGGTTCGTTCCAGGGTGTGATTGATGATATTAAAGGAGATTTGGTCGTCATACGTCAGGACAGCGGTTATCGCTGGGTCGTCCTCTTGGGCGAAAAGTTGTCAGAAGCCTCCGCTGTCCCGCCTGAATTATTTTAAGGGGCGCGAATAGAAGCCTTGTTTGCGTATTCTTCCTGTCCTTGTACGATATTTGCATCCGCGGGAAAATTACGGGATAAGCGGGATAATATGATGATGCGATTTTGTCCGCAAATTTAACTTGTTCAATCTTCATTGCCTGAGGAAAGTACCACGCCCAACTATTCCAATAATGATTTGGCAGATGAAACACGTTATTCGTTCCTGATTAAGACCACTTGTGTATTTGGCTTTCTTTGTATTGTATTGCTTATGGTGTTGATTGTCACGGTTTTGAGATGATCGGAACAGAGTATGGAAGCTGCCGATCCGACCGTCACAAACCAATCAGTTCAAACAAACGCGACGGAGCAAACAAACGTTCCGCAAGCTCGGACGCCGAATCGGGGAGTGCCGTCATCCTGCCCGGCTGGTTTAAAATGAACTCCGACGGAAAAACGCATGTCGTTGGAACGAGTCACCCAAACGCCTGGGGCTCTTCGATTTTCATGGTAATGTCTCCGAATGGTGCTTCGAAATGTTCGTGTCTATCCGGCGGAACCGTTGTTGATCCGCAAGGCCCGCGGCACGGTCAAGCTCGCATTGTTCGCGGAGGAAGTTGGCAAGATACGCTCGAACTGGGCCGAACTGCCGCAAGAGCGAGTGCTTCTCCAGAGGAACGTCCGGATTCACGCGGGTTTCGTTTCATTCTGATCATGCCGTGACCTCTAATATTGCGGCATACAGGTAATATTGCGGCATACAGGTTTGACCTGATTTTCGCGTTGCGCGGTCTGAATTCCTCCTTTTGACGAAGGTAGACGGGGAGTGAATTGCGAGAAAGCAACGCGGTAAAATTTTCTTTTTCGCGCAGGCCTCCAAATAGGATTCTATCCTGTGCGTAAGAAACGACTGTTCGGCCGTTACCCGGCCGGCAGACTTGTCCTGTATCACGGCGGCCCCCCTGGTGTCGCCTTCACCGAGAAACCTGAAAAGGAGATTTTATATGTCCGCTACAGCTGATCTTTGTCAATCACTCCAGATGGTTGACCGCAAAACCGAATATGTCCTTGAAGCCCAAATTCCATGTTCAACTTGCCGAAGCATCCAAATTGACCTGGGCAACGGCATGCTGAATCTCGGAATCTTCCCCAAGGACGGTGGCAGCCTCGTTCCGATTCATTCCTGGGACATCGCCAGTGGCGTTCACGTCGAAAACATGACCGTCGAATATAAAAACGGAACGCTGTTCCTTCGCCTTCCCAAGTCGGCCGAGAGTCCCAGACCGCTTCAGTACACCGAAGCGATTGAAATCACGCCGCTTTGCTCGTGATCTGAGACTTTTCGCTGTTTCCTCGTTTTGACACCCGTCCCCGTTTGCTTTGAAAAACGGGGACTTTTTGTGCGCAGTACGTACCCCTGCTATGCGATTTTCCCAAAAATCCCAACCGCGCAAACGGACATTTTGGAGTGCGGCGGCTTGACGCCGCTTTTTGTGTGCGTTAAATAAGGGCAACGCGGGAGCTTGCTCCCGGTTCGACCATTACGCTTTGAAAGAGTCCCCCGGTTTTTACAATCGGCGAACACTGCTTTTACACTCCGCGTATTGCGGCGGAGCAACCGCGCAAGCGGTTTCCGTATGGTAGGCACCCGGTTCGGCCGTCAGGCCGTACCCCTGCTATGCGATCCCAAAAAATCCAATTCCGTAATTCCGGTCGCGCTCGACCGGAATTACGGGATATTGCGA
>JAQVID010000295.1 GCA_028695865.1 Thermoguttaceae bacterium
CTAAAAACGCCGCGCGGCGGCCTGTTCCAAATTCCGTCGCTTCTGTCACACTGCCGTCGAACAAAACGCAATTTGCCGCGTCAAGTCGAAGCGTCGCAAGCCAAACGAGCGAAACGGCAAGCGTTCAGGCACAATCGTATTTCGTCCATATCTTGCCGCCATAGTCCATACTCCGCGAATGATCGACCAGAACGGTAAAATATCGGTTCGTTTCCTGACGCTGCTGTCGAACATAAAGACGGTCTTGACGTGCCCACACTTTCCAGTCGATAAAGCGCGTATCGTCTCCGGCAACATAATCGCGATGTCGCATGAATTCGCTCGACTGACCGATCAAACGGCTCCGATGTCCCCCTGCAAGAAAACCTTCCACAACAACTTGCGCGCGAGGGTACAACCCCGAAATCCGTGAAATCAGTTCAGGTTGAAAGTATTTTTTTGAATCGCTCATCGCCCGACGAAACCTCTTGGGGCAAGGGGGTTGTTTCTATCAGGATATTGATCACGTCGTCTGCCGTCTTGCCTTCACTCTCGGCCAAAAAGTTCAAACCCAATCGATGACGCAAGACGGGATGAATGACGGCAAGCACATCGGCACTCGTGGCATAACATCGCTCATGAAGCGCAGCGTGCGCCTGGCAAGCAGAGACCAAATATTCCACACCACGCGGTCCGGCGCCAAAGCGCAACATGCCGCGAAGTTTCGCCGAATGGCCCGGAACATTCGGTCGCGTTCCCCGAACAAGACGCACAATGTATTCAAGCAACGAATCGCCAACCGGAATCTGCGATATGACTTCGCGTATGCTTCGCAATTCATCGGCATGAAGTACGGCGATCGGTTCCGCTTTTGAGCGTTCTTTCGCTTTTCGCGCAATGTTCAGCTCCTCGGCAAAAGAGGGATAATCGACAAACACCTTAAACATGAAACGATCCTGCTGCGCTTCCGGGAGCACGTACGTTCCTTCCTGTTCCAGAGGATTCTGCGTCGCGAGTACGAAAAAAGGATCGGGCAGAACATGACGCGTTCCGCCCACGGTCACCGCTTGCTCTTGCATGGCCTCCAGCAGTGCGGATTGCGTCTTGGGTGGAGTGCGATTAATCTCATCGGCAAGCACCATGTTCGCAAAAACAGGTCCTTCCAGAAAACGGTATGCGCGACGACCACTTGTCCGATCTTCTTCAATCACATCGATTCCTGTAATATCGGCAGGCATGAGGTCTGGCGTAAACTGTACCCGACTGAATTTGAGCGCTAGTGTTTTGGCAAGCGACGAGATCATGAGCGTTTTCGCAAGACCCGGTACGCCTTCCAGCAGTACATGCCCTCGCGTGAACAAGGCAATGAGAAGTTGCTCCATGACCTCGTCCTGACCGACGATCACGCCGGACAATTGCTCCATAATCTGCCGACGCGCTCCAGTACAGAGCTCAAGCGATTTAATCGCTTTGTGTTCATTTGCTGTTTCTGTCATCTGCCTTTCCTTTCGTCCGCTTTGATTAACGCTGATAAATCGGGAGCGTCGCCTTTTCCAATTGGAGCATGGTCAAATTCATCGAGGTTGTCAGGTGGGCTCCAAGGTATCCCTGCTTCCAACATCCTTCCGGTGTAACCTCACGTAAAAGTTTCGCGTAAAGTCGGTCCCGGTATTCACACCAGGCCTTTGAGCCTTCACGATACACGACTTGCGAATAGTAATAATGAGCGTAATGCCAGAATCCGGTTGTTCCGCCCTCGTCTTCCGGCTTACCCAACTTGTTTTTACAATATGCGGACAATTTCGGAACGTAATCACCATCGTATTCACCCGCGTTGTAAAGCGAAGCCAGGGCCGCTGCCGAAATCGGCGGACGATCGGAACCGCCGTATATATTATATTGAATTCCCCCCGCTCCGCTTCGTATGGAACAACGATGAATGTAAATCACCGCGCGATCAATGATCGATTTCGGAACATCGATACCCGCCATGCGACACCCGCGAAGTGCTTGCACTTGGGTAATCGTCGTTGACCCCTCGTCAAAATTGCCCCCTTCGGCCTCACTGACATAACCCCAACCTCCGTAACGCGTTTGCGAACTCCCCGTAAAGGCAACCGCACGCGTTAGTACTTCGGTTATACGACGTCGCCGCGAAAGATCGCCTTCCTCTCCCAATATTTGCGAAAGAAACAACATCGCAAAACCATGTCCATACGTATAACGATCATCTTCCGACGGCACGCCAATCAGGCCGTTCTTTTGCACACGTGTCAAAAGAAAATCCGCCACAGAGCGAACTTGTTGCGAATATCGACCGTCAAGCGGTGTCGAGCCGTCACACAAAAACGCCATGCCCGCAAGCGACGAAAGAGCCGTCGGATAACCTTCCGGCAATTCCCAACCTCCGCGTGAACCTTGACGCGACGCAAGCCAGGCAAGGCCCCGATCAACAACCTGTTTTAGCACGGCCCCGTCCGAAAAAGCTTTTTCTTCTCTTCCATACGAATACGATTGCCGACCAAACCCCCATCCGCACAGGTCAAGGCCCGGTCCCAACGTAAGGAAAGCAAGAAATTTTCTTCGGTTAATGCACAACATTGTATTACAAGTATATTATTTTGTTTGTGTACTTCGTTTTTGTCAAACAAAATACCTTTTGCTCTGAAAAGGGAACCGATTCACAAAACCGCCTCTTTCCAAATCATATATTATTTATTATAATCGGCGATACGTCCACTGGTGAGGGGGCTGGCGGTATCTTTTTCCGTTTTTTCCCGTTTCGAAAGGAATGGCATGCAAGTATTGATTTTAGGGGCCGGTACGGTCGGCGCTTCCATTGCTTCAGAATTGTGTGAAAGTCATTCGGTCACGCTCGTTGACAATGACCGGGCACTGATCAAGCAGATAGAAGGCGACAACATGGATATCCGAACAGTCGTTGGTTCTGCTTCGGAGGCAAACGTTCTGTTTCAGGCAGGAGTGACCACGGCCGATATTTGTCTGGCTCTAACCGGCAACGACGAAGTCAATATTGTCGGGGCCAGTATGGCCAAGGCGATGGGTGTTCCGCGCGTTGCCGCCAGGGTCTATGCCGGCATATTCAGCGATCTGGGAACTTTTGATTATCAGCAGCATTTCAATATTGATCGTTTTTTTTCCATGGAGCACTTGACCGCGATGGAAATTGCCCGACGAATCCGCGAGCCGGGCGCCATGCTCATCGAACATTTCGGCGGCGGTCATCTGGAAATGCAGGAAGTTGCGATTACAAAACCAACCTCGGCCACCAGTGTTCCTTTGGCGGAATTAAAACTTCCTTCCCGGGTCCGAATAGGGACAATTACCCGTACCGATGGAACAACCTCAATTGCCACTGCCGACGACAAAATTGAAGTAGGCGACCGAATCACCATACTTGGCGGACGGGACGAAGTCGAAAACGTTAAGCGACTGTTCCAAACGCAGTCAACGAATCGCGAATCGGTCTTGATCGCCGGAGGCGGCGAAATTGGTTATCAGCTTGCCCGGGTACTCCAAGAGAGAAATTACAGTATTACGATCCTCGAAGCCGACCGCGAGCGTTGCGAAGTACTTTCCAAGTTGCTCCGTAAATCGACCATTATTCACGGCGACGCTTCTCAAAAGAAGTTTCTCGAATCAGAATATGTCGGTGCCAAAGACCTTTTTGTCGCGTGTCTGGGCGACGACGAAAACAACATCATGGCCTGTGTCGAAGCTCATGAACTGGACGTTCAAACATTGGTTGCCGTCATTGAACGTCCTGATTACGCCAAAATTGTCGGTAAATTCGGTATTTCCGAAGCCGTCAGCCCGCAAGAGGTTACTTCACGACAAATAAGCGGGCTCATGCACAATGGACCGGTCATTTTTCGAAATTCACACCTGCTTGGCGGCGATGTCGATGTTTTTGAACTTGTGGTGGGGGAAAACGCGCTTGTTACGCAAAATCCGCTCAAAAACGTCGGCTTGTCGAAAAAAATCCTCGTCGCTGCCGTCGTCCGCGGAAAAGACGTTCTCATTCCCGACGCCGAATTCATTATCAAGGAAAACGATACCGTTTTGGTTCTCGTCGACGCTAAAGCCCAACCCGAACTAATCAAGCAATTTCAAGCCAATTCCCCCGCCGAAACCAGGTAAGGTCTTGCGTTGAGTTCTCGTGAGTAAAGAATAAAAGGGGGATTACACCCCTTTTTGAACTCGTGAATTTTGAGAAAGTTAAAAACGGTTCCCCGCGTAAAAGGGGTATTACACCCCTTTTTGAACTCGTGGGTATCGCCAACTCCTGGATATTGTCGTCAATCCTCGGATTCCGTTTCAATATCGTCGTCTTCAATATCGTCGTCTTCAATATCGCCGTCACTGTCGGCACCGGATATATCTTGATCGTCGCTGTCACTGGCCATATCGCTGTCGCTGGCAACATCGCTGCTGCTGGCAACGTCGCTGTCACTGGCAGAATCACTGCCGTCGTCGCCGTCGTCTTGATCACTGTCACCGCTTCCGCTTGTCGCGTCTTTGGGAATCCGATTGATTGCAACCAAAACATCTTCCGAATCAATGTTCATGACGCGAACACCTTGCGTATTGCGGCCCATCATGCGCATTTCGCTGACCGCGATTCGTTGAATTTTCCCCATTGCGGTAATCATCATGATTTCATCGTCGTCGTCAACTCGTAAAGCCCCGATAACCGGACCATTTCGTTTCGTCGCTTTAATATCAATGACACCGCCGCCACCGCGCCGGGTAATACGATAAGATCGAGACGAATTAACGTCTTCTTCAGCGTTTACTTCTGTGGTATCACGATCTGTTTCCGTCTCCGGCTGCAGCTCGGTCGGTTCGGTTCCTTCCGCTTCTTCGGTTGAATTTTCATCAGTCTCGGAAATTGGTTCTTCATTTTCCGGAATCGGCGCGTTGGGACCAAACGGGGTTCGCTTACCGTATCCATTTGCGCAAATCGTCAGGAGCGAAGCAGTTTCATCGGCCAATGTCATGCCAACGACATGATCGTCTCCGCGAAGCGAAATACCACGGACTCCGCTGGAATTACGTCCCATTGCCCGGGCATCAGACTGACGGAATCGGATCGCGCGTCCATGAGCGGTTGACAAAATAATTTCATCGTGCGGACCGCAAACGGTAACATCGATCAGTTCGTCGCCTTCACGCAATTTAATCGCGATCAAGCCGGCCTTGAGCGGACGGCGGAACGCGGAAAGAACCGTCTTTTTGACGAGACCGTTTTTCGTCG
>JAQVID010000296.1 GCA_028695865.1 Thermoguttaceae bacterium
AAGGAAATATTTTGAGGGACGGTTACAAAAAAGCTCAGGAAGAAGCGGAGGAACTCAGGCAAAAAATGTTTTCCGCGTATCAAAACACGGTTAAAATGGTTTTGGAAAATGATAAATTTAAAGCCCATGCCGCAAAAGCTGTTAACGCTAATTCTATCGAGGCGCTGACATTGCAAAGCCGAAGTTTCGACGCAATCCCGAAGATAGCCGCGCCGACCATGACCAGGGATCAAAATTTAAACGTTGCGCAGAACGCCTTGACCGTCTCCACCAATACGGCGGCAACCGCTTTGCAAAGCTTTGCTACACAACTTGCCGCGTTGCATATGAATTATCCGGGGCTTGGCGGGGTATCCGCTGCCGTGACTGTTTCGCCGCAAAAACAAATAGCGAAAACATCAACAACTGCATCGACTGGGAGCGGACAACAATCCCCCGTCCCGGTTACAATCCAACAGCCTAAAGGCGGAGCGATGGACGGAATGACTGTAGATTTATCGAAGCTTGAAACGTCGGCGGGAGATATAAACGCCGGAATTCTTTCAGCGGTTAAGGAATTGAAAAGCGCAGTCCAGAGTTTACAACAGATCAAAGGAACCGTTTCGGGTTTAAGTATCGTTTCTTACTGAAAAAGATACAAGAATAGAAAAGAGTTGACAAAAACAGAATAGGTGACAATGCGCGGAATAACTCTTAGCCGCCGCATGAAGTCAAGCCGCAAACAAGAAAGGAACGGCAGAAAATGAAAAAAAATTATGATCCCAGAACTGAAACCCTTACCATTACCCTTTCCAGACGGGAAGCGCTGGAAAATCGGCACTTTTTCGAATTTCTTCCGCAAGAAGAAAAGGACCGGGAAAGTTTCATCCGCAAATATGAAAAAGCCGACGAATTCACCAGACGGAAAATGTTGCAAAATCCGGATGGAAATATGCTTGATGACGATACTAAAAACCTTTTGGGGTAAAAAATGACGTTAAAAACAAGACAAACGGAATTACTGACCGTCTCCGAAGTGGCGTCAATGCTCCGGGTTGCTCGGAACACGGTTTATGGTTGGATTCAGTCGGGAAAACTCAAACGATACAAGGTTGGAACTCGTGCGGTGAGGATCAAGCGCGGGGATGTTGAAAAATTTATTGATTTGGGAGCGTGAAAAAGGTATAAAATGGTAAAATGAAAGTTTTAAATGAACCAATCAGCGAAATCTCAATCCGTCTTTTCGGAAATCCTCCGAACGTCCGTATTTTTGCGGAATTAACGGAAACCGAGTTACGTTTTATTCAAGACTGGCGGGATGAAATCGCATTCGCACCACATAACGCCGAAATACGCCGGGAACTTATCCGGGCGCGTCGGGATGCTGCCGCAATTCAGAAACATAATAAAAAGATAGGATACAAACCAAATGACAGACCGCACCGCCGCCGATAAATGGACCGATGATCAAATTATCAAGGTTGGGCCGTATTGGTGCCGGACAAGTTTTGAAGATTTTTGGAAGTTGCTTGAAACGGGGGAACCGGTGGTTTACTGCCAGTTCCGCGTCCCCCGTTTTTTTTCAAAAGATAAAGAAGGTTTTTGCAAGTATCGCTCCGGCGCGGTTAGGAAGTTTGTTGAAAAACAAATCGCTTTCATTGATCCGGCACTATACAACCGACTTTCTCAGGAAATACCAGATTTTCAAATCGCCGCGCTGATTCATCCGGAATGGTTCAGCTATCAAGAGCTATTTTCTTTCCTTCATCCAGAAGATCATGAAAAAATCATTGAAACAAGGTCTTGAAACGCTTATTGATGATCGGTTGACTCAAAATTGAGGCAACGGGTCCATTTTGGGACGCGTTAGCCCAAAAGCGAAGGCGTGCCGCCAGTTTTGGCGTTATGCGGGTTGATCACCATATGACAGATGAGAAGCAACGTCAGATCGACGAATGCCAACATGCGGAAGACACTTGTTATGTTGCTGCCTCTATTTTTCGTGGATTATGGCCTTATAAACGTTTTCTCTCCACGAATCCAAGGTTGAATAAAACGACTTGACTTTCCCGAAAAGTTATGTTATAATATACATTGACGATGGTACCGATTGTCTTCACCGCATGTTTTCGTGCGCGGCTTTGGGTGCGACCATCGTCATTTTCTTTTCAGGTCAAAGTACCGGTCAACGCAAAAGACCGTCAACCGCAAGAATGACCATACGGTCATGATTGAACAGTTCCCCAAACTTTATCCGGGCGCAAAAGTTCGCCGGTCTAAATTTCCTGCCAGCCTGATAGTTTTACAGTTCCAATACAGAAATAGGAATACGGAAGCTTTTCGCCAAAATTGGCGAGCAAGAGAGGATATATCAATCTCCCCGTAGATAACCCGGCTCCGCTGACCCGTCCGCCCCCGCGCGTAGATGCCACATAGAACGCCGGGAAACACCTTTCTACAGCGCTTAACGAAGCGACCGGTTTAAAACGTCATGCCGGACAATCAAACGTCACAACGCCAAGAAAGAACCTTCTGCCGTTTTTACTTGACCATTTACTTGACCATTTACTTGACCATTTACTTGACCATTCGCCGGTTTACTTGACCATTCGGATTGCTCTGCTGTCTGCCGGGGGGGGGCGTTTCCGGTTGTTTTATGCTCGGCGCGGCCTCCCCTCAAAAAGTTACATGACCATTACTTGACCATTGCCCCTTTTTCCTCCTCAAAAAGCAGGGAAAAACAAGGGAAAACAAGAAAAACAAAGCGGATGAGGTAAGATTGCGTAATTCGTTGATTTGCAATGAAATAAAAATGGGGTGGTAAACGGGACTCGAACCCGCGACCTCCTGGGCCACAACCAGGCGCTCACAAGCAATAAAATAGCTTGTTTTAATGAAAATGTGGCAGAAATGTGGCATTCTTTTGTTGACATGCATCCGGAGACGTGCTATTTTAGGAGGCAAAAGGAAAGAATCGGAAAGGCATATTTCATGAGTGTTGCCAGACGTAAAACCAGCAAGGGTGAGACCGCTGAATATCACTATGCTTTTGCCCACGATGGGAAACGCTATCGCGGAGTATGTGAAAATTGCAAAACCAAAAAACAGGCGGACGAATACGAACGAAATATTCTCAATACCGTCAAAGCCGCTGCAACACAAAAAAGTGTCCGAGCATTGGTAGAAAATTTTCGTGATGTCTTGACTGGCGGCCAAGCTCTCAATTTGGCCGATGCCTACGAACTGTCGTTGAAGAAACCGCGCAAACGTCAACCATCTGAAGAACTGATCCGCACGAAACGTTCTTATTGGCTGGACTTTCTTTTCTTTATGCAAGCCAATTATCCGGATATAACCACCCTGGCCAATGTACGTGCTTGTCATGCGGAAGCCTATATTCAACAGTTGCGAACGGACGGTCGTTTCAATAAGTTGATTTCTTATTCAGGCACAACAATCAGTAAAACACGGGAATATCTCCACAAAGGAAACCTTTCCGCAAAAACCATCAATACCTATCAGCAGGTATTGTCTGAGGTTTTTCAGCTTTTAGCCCGGGATGCCGGGATTGTGGATAATCCTTTTGCTGCAATACCCAAACTTGGTCGAGAGGCTGAAAGTCGAGAAGCATTTACTGAACAAGAACTGATTCTAATTCGGGACAATGCCGATGACTTTATTCTGCCGCTTTTTATGATCGCGATTGCCACTGCATTGCGCGAAGGGGATATTTGTACATTAAAGTGGGATGAGATCAACTTCCGTGATGAAGTCATTGTCAAAAAAATGCGCAAGACCGGAAATTATGTAGAAATCCCCATGTTGCCACCATTGAAGAATTATTTGTTGGAACTGCGGAATCATGCGCTTCCAGAAGATGGCAGTAGCACATATGTACTGCCGCTGCACGCCCAAATGTATCTCGAAAATAGTTCCGGAGTTTCCTACCGGATCAAACGATTCTTGGAGCAGAAGTGTGGAATCAAGACGACCAAACAGCTGGATAACCGCAGTCGAGCGATTTCGGTCAAAGACCTGCATTCGTGCCGTCATACTTTCTGTTACTATGCCGGTCTGTACGGAATTCCTTTGAATATCGTCCAAAGCATCGTAGGGCACATGACTCTGGAAATGACCAAACACTATTCGGCGCATGCGAACCTTGAGGCGAAACGCGAGAAAATGAAGCAGCTACCGGCGTTCTTGACGTTAATAGAGCCCTGTACTGACCCAGAAGAATCTGAACGAGAAAAACTCGTAACACTGGCTCACTCGTTGCCAATCGCAGAGGTCAGGCGTTTATTGCAGGTCATTTGCGAGATAAAGTGAGCTCGATTTATCAAAACAGCGCACGAAGTCAAGTTATAATCCAAAGTGTTTACGAACGTTAAATATCTTCCACTGCAACATCGGATGGACATTAACTTTTGAAGAGAAATCATCGGAGTTGCTGATCAAATCCGCTTTGAGCACTCCTTGGTGGTTGACAAACGCCAAGAACTGTCGTTCCTTTTCGGTAAACGGCAAAATCATCTCAAGTTTTCTTATACAGCCATTGACCAGAGTTTCAAGATATTGTTCGGGAGTATCCGTAACTACACCTTTTGCTAAGGTTTCAATAAGTTCCTGACGAAATTGTTGAAGATCAAATTTCAATTCCCCTAAGCTGTCAACGGCACTGAAATCAACTTTGTTGAACGCCGCATAAACCACAAAGCAACGGCGCAGTTCATAACGGTTCGTCTCCGCTGCGTTTAAGAGGTTGTATGCATCAAAAAGATCGCGCGGTTTACAGCGGGCAATCAAAGCGCAGAGCTTCCCCGCCGCTAATTCGTGAATGTCCAATATCGGAATCTGCCGGGCGAACTGTTCGCCAAGCGGAAAGGAGTCGCGCGGTTGAATTGGCAACAGCGCAACCCGGTGCATGTAATTGATGTCAAGCTCGATATTTTGTTGAATCCCGGCAAAGCTCCGATAGGCCAACCGCCACTTACCGCCCGCATGTTCTGCTGGAACTCGTTTCAGGATATATCCACGTTGAACAAGAAGTTCACTTAAGATAGCTTCGTGTATTTGACGATCCACCAGCATCATATTTCGGTCAAGACCAAGGTAATTCAGGTCGATATCCACCGAAAGGCGTGGCAACTTGAAGTAGAATAAATTCAACGCCGTGCCGCCCTTGAGAACATACTTACCCTTGAGCTTCTCATGCGAAAAAATCAGTTCCAAGATATCTAGCAGGCGCAAAACTTTCTCGATATAAAGCAGATCA
>JAQVID010000297.1 GCA_028695865.1 Thermoguttaceae bacterium
ACGTGAATCGGGAGAGAGTCCAGCAGCAACTTCCACATTTTGGAATTTTTGGCCAATAAAGCCGCTGCCCGTCCTGCCCGGCGATGGTAAATGAGAACGGCCGAAAGCGCGCTGCCCAGGATCAAAACGAGCATAATCAGAGAAAGCGAAACCGACAGCGGGTTCTCAACCACCCAGTCGCGGAACGTCGTTTTTTTATTGAGTAAAAGATTGTTTTTTTGACCAATATCCAAAATGTTCTGTTTGGAAAGACTATTAACGCTTTTGGCAATAATTGAGACAAATTGAGCGTCAAGTCCGGAACGGATCGCCACGGAAAAATCGATAAGCCGCCCGGATTTCTCCTGTGTTAGCGTACCGGAACGATCATTCAAAAGCACATTTTCCACCATGGGTTCCAAAAGATAAGCCCCGTCGATTTCTCGCGTTTTCACCGCATGGATGAGAGCCTCGTTGGAATGATAAGGATAAATGGCGACCTCTTTCGGTTTGTTTTCTTCCGCAATTTTATCAAGGATGGAACCTTTTAACGTACCGACGGTGCGAATCATGCCCATTTTATTTTTTTTCGAGAGCATTGTTGTCTCGACCGGATAATAGGGCTTCGTCAGGAAGTAGCCGTACTCTTCTGCCCATTGGAAATCATGTGGTACGTCCATAATAATATCACATCGACGCTCGGCGCAAAATTTGTAGTATTCGGCAGAATCGCTGGGCATAACCAACTTGAATTTCAAACCGGTGTTCTTGGCGATCAACATGGCAATGTCCACAAAAACCCCTTGGGGTTTCCCGTCTTGGAGATATTCCAAAGGGTATCGATCCGGTTGGAGCAGAACGAGAAATTCCCGCTTCTTTTCTTCAGACTCCCGAACAAAGGCAAGTTCAGACGCAGAAAGCGATATTCCCTTCATATTGTTCCGCCACGCTCCGTAATAAATTTGCTGCAATTCTCCGGCGAACCCGGGCGTTTCCATCACCAGATCGTCCAGCGCGTTGTTGAGCTTTCTTAAAAGTTCTTTATTCCCCTTTTTGACAATGATATAAAAAGGCTGAATATCGATTCGCTCGTAAATGAGTTCATTATCGATTTTACGAAGGCTTCCCGTCACAAGGGCATCAACCTTCCCGGATTGCAAGGCTTTGCTCAATTCGGCCGCATGGGGATAATAACAGGGGGTAAACGTGAATTTTTTCTCTTCGGCGAATTTGGCAAAGACCTCGTTTTTACTGTTATTGGGAATCATGCCGACCCGAATGCCGTTCCAGTGGGCATAATCTTTGCGATGGTAGCGGCTGTGTCCGCTTTTGACTGTCATAATCACCGACGAGTTCCCGATCGATATATCTGTAAAATCGAATTTTTTCAGTTTTTCCGGTGTTCGTACCGCGCTGGTCACGAAATCAATCTCCCCTCTTTCCAGCATGGGAAGCATTTCGGACCAGCCCTTGTCGTAACCGACATATTCGTATTGACAATTTAAATACGGGCGTATAAGTTGAAGAATATCATAGCCATAGCCACTCCGATTGCCTTGGGCATCGACCATATGATACCCGGCGAATTCAAAATATCCCACACGAAGTTTCTCCGGCTTGGCGTCAGCCGCCCACACCGTCACGCTCGAAAAAACGACCTGAAGAAGAACAAAAACCAAGATACCACAAAAGTACGTTTTTTCACAGTATTCATTTCGTTTATCTTCGTGAACCTGAAAAGTTCGGACCGGGATACAGGGACAACGGGAACATATTCGGCAAACGACATTCAGCAGGGACGAACGAAACGGTGATTTCTTCATTTCTGCACTTTCAAAAAATGTGAGTGAAATCAGAAAAAATGATGCGGGAAACAAAAGACCCTTTTGCCTATGTTTCATGATCGCAAAAAGCAATAATACAGGAGTCTCAAGGATGAGCGACTCTCCATATAACGCAAATTGTTAAATCAAGAATTCATTGTAGCAATGAACAACGCGGCTGTCAAGACAGATGCGAGCGTTTAAGAGTAAAAAAAGTTTTCGCCGCGATTGCGTGGAATGTAAAAACCGTGTTGCGCGGTGGAGTCGCGATCCCGGCGGCTTTTGCCTTCTATGTGTACATGGCGAAACGATACGATTAGAATCACTTCACTCGATAAATGTTCCCTTTGGGGTTGGGATTTTTCCTCCCATTCACAGGGTGGTGTGATTTATTTGCTCGTTTTGGTAAGATAGACAAGCCGTAATGGAGGTCGCGCGCGACGGGATTAGGGTGTGTTGGCACAAATTCGAACCGCACCGGCCCTAATTTCGCTCGTTTCACTCGCTCCATATACGGGCTTGTGGGGCTAGGATTTTTAGGACGTCGCACAACAGGGGCACGGCTGGCACCGAACCGGGTGTTTGGCATACGGAAACCGCTTGCGCGGTTTTTCGCCCCCTTAAAAGTCTGTAAACGGTTGCACACAAAACCAGCGACGACTCTTTTCGCCGAGCGATTCGACCGACAACGTTTGAGACTGGCCCGGCTTGATAAAATCGACCGGTACCGTCAGCGTTATTTCGCCGTAACTGTCCGCGCCTGTTGCCAGAGGCGTTGGCTTATCGCCAAAACGGAAGACAGATTTTCCATCGTCGCTCTTCCACTGCAAGGGCAAACCGTTTTGGGGAAGATCGAACCGCAAAATCGCGCGGTCGTTCAGCTTCAAGAGAAATCCGTCGGTCTTTGGTTCGGCGTAAAACCCCATCGCTCCGGCGAAAATAAACGAGTGTGTCGAACCCTTTACTTGGCCGACCGGTTGCGTTTGCCATGTCAGTGTACTCCCTTTCTTGTTCTGACGAAGAAGATACGCGGGCAAGTTGTCTTCCAGAGAACCGGGGAACGAGGCGATCGTTTCGGGAACGGCGATTACCTTCTCGAAACCGACGGTAATTTCCTTTGGGGCACAGACCATCGACAAGAGGAGTTTCGCCGGCCACGCCGCCTTCGGATTCGTGTCGGAATCGGCCAGTTCGACCAATTTGGCGCAAAGCCAATCATTCGGGCCGAGCCCGCCCGCCTTGGCGTGCCGCAATTTCGAAACAATCAAACTCCCTTGTCCGAGAGCGACACGATAGAGGAGCGAACTGTCTTCCGGCTTCACAATGCTTGAAACCGTTCGAATCATGACCTCCGGTCTTGGGATATCTTCGGGGAAAATATCCTTCTTGCTGCCGTTAATCAGTTCGTACCATGAAATATCGCACCAGTTGTCGTGAACCATGGCATCAGTCGCAGAATTGGGATAGACGTAGGTGCCCGTGTGATTGGAGCAGGCGTAGGTTCCCATCTTCAAATCGTCGCCCGCTTTCCACCACGACGACTGCCAGAAGATGGGCCGGTTGGGAATCGTTTCGACTTTGCCGAACAGGATGACCCGGGCTCCTCGTTCCATTGCCTGGACCAGTCGGAGGTCAAGCTTCGAAACAAGATAAATCGCGTTGGCCGGCAATTCACCCTCGGTTGGGACCGCTTTGAACGACCACGTTTTAGGCAAGAACGTTATGGCGGGAGAGACGAAAACGGGACGTACCGTTTTGGGAGAGGCGACCTTTCGCGGATAGACCCAGGTCGTCCAGGCGTTCTTGTATGTCTTTTGTCCGGCTCGAAACGCAAGGTCGATTGTCATGAGCGATGGACTGTCGACGTCAGGATACGTCCAATCGAGTGCCCCGAGATCGGAAACACGACCGGCGGGGGCCAGCGGGTGAAACGTGACCGCCTTGACCGTTTTCCCGTCAAGCGAAAATGTTGCGGTTGCCTGTCCCTTGAGATCATCCGGCGCGAAGTTCGAAACATGAAAACGGATCGCGGCCGTTTCGCCGCTTCGATTGCTGAATTTCACACCGGAGTTCAGCAGGACCACAGGCGAATTGAACGGGAGAATATCCTCCGGACGATACGATTTTTCGCGAAAGAAAAGATCGAAAATCCCGTTGGACGTCGTCCAGTAATCCTGAATGAGCCACCAGTGATAGCCGGAAATCCGATCGTTTTTCCGGACGAGTTCAATGTTGTATTTGTGTGTGAAAAGGTATTGTTTTTCGGTCGTCGCGACCCATTTATCCGTTTCGTCGGCCAGTCCAAGCTTTTTGATTTTTTCGACACCCCGCGTAAACCAGAACGGTTTGAACGCCGTCTTGTCGAACAGGGCGACCTGATTCAGTTTCGGAAAGGAAAGGTAATTGCCCATTTCGTGAACGAGGAGCGGAACGTTGAATTTTTCCTTGACCTCGTATTTTCCCGGCGTGGCAAACAGGTTCCCCCATTCTTTATACTGGGTTGGCCGGATGAGCTGATATTTAGCCTGCTTGTTGGTTGAGTAACACCCATCGGAGAGAATGAAGGCGCGATCGGGGTCAAATTGCTTTGCGATCTTCCAGAACGGTTCGGTGAACGGTCGATCACGGTCGCCCAGTTCGTTCCCGCCGACCCAGCAGAGGATAGACGGATGGTTTCGATACTGCTTGACCGCGGCGGCAAAACGATCGAGATAAACGGGCATTCCACCGAGCAGATCGTTATGGCCGGGCGGAAGAAATTTCGCCAGTTTGGAATCTCCCGGCGCGTAAACGCTGTAACAGATCAGGAATTCGCACGTCGACAGGATACCCAGCTCATCGCACGCCTCGTAATATTCGTCGGGCATCATGACACTGTGATGACGCACATGGTTGAACCCGAACTTCTTGATTGCCTTTAACCGTGTGAGATGAACGCTTTTATCGGACGGCATGGCAAATTCGACGGGATACATATGATCGTCGCCATAGCCCGCCAGAAAAATCCGTTTTCCGTTGAGCAGAATCTTTTCGCCTTCGTACTCTATTTTGCGGAGGCCAAAGCGACTTTCACGCTGGTCGAGTTTTTTGTCTGCCCGGCACAACGTTACGACAACCCGATAGAGATAAGGCGAGTCGGGAGACCACAATTTTGCGTTTGGTATCGCAGTCGTGAGGCGCACCGCGTTCTTTATGTCCGCGATGGAAGTTTCGTTCGAGGCGACTTCTTTGCCGTCCTTGTCAAATACGTTCATTCGCAGATGGGACGGACCTTCGTTTGGCTTGTCGCAAACGAGCGATGTTTCGACGGTACAGGTACTTTTGTGGTAACCGTTCACGGCGATTTTTCCTTTCCCACGAAAGGTTGGCCGTGTTCTTCTTACAGAGAGTATAGCAGAACCAACCAGCCACGTCAACGATATGTCAGAAAAATTCCGAAAAACAGTCAACG
>JAQVID010000298.1 GCA_028695865.1 Thermoguttaceae bacterium
TAAACTGAAAGGTGAAATGGACGTATTAACGAACGGCGATTCGATTCGGCTTATGGCCGCGTCAACCTTCGAAAACGATTTGGTTCACTGGACTCGGACCAGCGGCAATACACTTGCGAATCTGAATCGCAATCCGGAATGGATTGAAGCGGATATTATTAAAGGTGCGAATATCACAGGTAAAGAAAGCAATTCTTCGGAGCGAAAAGACTCTTCGGCGGCGATCATTCTTTTCAGTAACGATTTCGACAAGACTATGGCGGCGATGATTCTGGCCAATGGTCTGGCGGCGTCCGGGGTAAAAGTTGGAATTTTCTTCACCTTTTGGGGACTGTCCGTTTTGCGAAAAAATCCGGTTGCTGCACGTAAAAGATCGTTCATGGCAAACATGTTTTCCTGGATGCTTCCCAAGGGGATCGGGAAACTGGCTCTTTCCAAAATGAATATGTTCGGATTGGGAACGAGAATGATGAAAAATGTAATGGCGAATCAAAACGTTTTGACATTGCCGGAACTGATGCTCTCTGCCCGATCCGCCGGGGTCAAATTCATAGCTTGTGATATGGCGATGGGGGTTATGGGAATGACTCAAGATGATCTCATTGATGTGGATGAAATTGCAGGAGTCGCCGCATTCGCTGAACTGGCTAAAAACAGCAATAATACGCTGTTTATTTAATGTTTTTTATTGGGGACGGCCCACTTGTCCGGGGCAGGTCCCCGCTTCAACTGGCTTGACAGGTCCACTTGACCGTTGTGGTCAAGTTCTTCATGTATTCCTCCCAGGAGCGTTTAAGAGTTGCAGAGTGCATGGATCTTTTTCACGCAGTTCGTATCCTGATCGAAAGAGTTATTGCCCGCCAAGGGCAAAGCAGAAAATTCTTCGCTCATTAAAAAGAACGTTTATCAACCAATCGGTTGAAAGCCCTACCAGCCGTCTTGACCGTTGACTGCACGGAATTGTGTGACGCGCGGAGTATGAGTGCGATTATGTTTTTATCCGCTTTTTCATTGAATCCGTGATGTTTACATGAGGCTGTTCCGATGAACACGCTTGCTCGCGGTTGTGCATGCCACCGTAAAAAAGGATAAATCTTGTTTGCACACGTACAGCAGGAAAACTCGTGTGAAACTGGTATATCTTTTGGTTCGCCTGAAATACGCTCTTGCAAAATCCGGGCAAGAGCGGTATAATTGTCATCCAAGGCAGTACGTCAAGAAGTAATTATGGTACTATTTTTATATTTTGGAACAACAATCTGCAGTAGCTTGAAACATGACCCAAAAAATACAAAAAACTTATTCCGAAAGTGATTCCTGCAAGAGTTCCTTCGACTGGTCGAAAACCCCGGGCAGCTCCCGATACGGTTCCACGTTGGGGCCTGCGTCAGTGGAGATGAAGCGTTCGATTACCTTGCTTGTTTTGGCTCTTGTAACCATGCTGGCTCTGGCGGTGGGGCTGGCGATGATTTGGCTCTTTCCGCACAAAGACTCTTCGACGTCTCCGGTATCTGTTCCGATCGGTTCCGACAGCTCAAGGGATTACTTGCTCATCCGACATTTTCAAGTGAACCGAAACGCCTTGCTTCTTTCACGAATTGACCATGAGCATTTTTGCGTTATTGGAAAGGGGGCAATGTATCGGTACAGTATTGCCGATGAAAGCAAAGAATCCTGGACTTTTCCACGTGAACTGGCGGAATTGGAACCGACTGCCGTTTGTTACATTGATTTTCCCGAAACCAATAATTTGTTTTTCAAAGCGTTTGTAATCGCCTTCGGGAATTCCGTTTACTGCGTTCGTCCGGAACAAAAGCAGTTGACGGTTAACAAGCTTCCTTTGGATATTCCTCCGGAAAGCAAAATTCTCTCAATCGCCTGGGGAGAAAACAATCTCTTTCTGGCCGACTATGCCAAAGCGCAAGTACACAAATATAATATTACCGATCTCAAGAAAAGAAATGTTTTGGGTGCGACTTCGGATGCGAACGGTTTTCCCGGATTTCATCTTTCCAAAACACCTTGCTTTGGTCTGACGTATTCCCGAAAAGACGATATTTTGTACGCGGCCAATTCCGCCATGTTTCGCGTTGAGGCTTTTAATCCGGAATCCGGCCTTTGGCTCAAAGAAGCCTCGTGGGGGGAAGGTCCCTGGCAGGCGGAAGGCTTGGGGTTTACCGGTTGCTGTAATCCTGTCGGACTGGACATGCTCAATACAGGTCAAATCGTTACAACAGAAAAAGGAAAAGATCCTTTGGTGAGGGTCTTCAATTCCAATGGTTCTCTGGTGTGTCAGGTGAACGCTCTTGGCGAAACACCCCCCATGGACGGCAAGTCCTGGTTGCGCATCGCGGTTTTGAACGACTCCAAGCTCGTGCTGTTATCGCCCCGCGGGACCGTTTATGTTTATGAACGCGTCTTCAATCCTGATCATGCCGTGCCGCAACCGACAAGCGACAAGGTTCCCCAATCGGAACCGGCTGTGTCTGTTGTGTCACAAGACCAGGAAGCCCCCAAAGATGCTCGTGCGGCATTGGCACCGGCCTTCAAACCGTCGCAAGTATCCAAACCGACACCGGCATCCAGCCCGGCGGCTTCAGTCTCCGGAACAGGAAAAGAAATACATCCCCCTCAAGCCCCGTCCGCGGCGAAAACCAAATCGGCTGACCCGCCGGCCAACCCGCCTGCGTCCCCTTCTGCCGGTGCACTGCCCAAGGAGAAGAAATAAGATGGATCGACGTTGTTTTGTGAAAAATGGTTGTCGTACCCTTGCGTTCGTCTCGCTCGGTACTCTGACGACCGCATTGGTTTTGAAATCGGAGCGTGCCCGTTCAAGTTCCAATCCGAACGCCGGAAATGGTCTCGTTTGGCAAATTGATCCCAATGTGTGCGTTGGCTGTGGAAAATGTTCCGCGTCTTGTGTTTTGGATATTTCGGCGGTCAAATGTTTCCACAACGAAAAACTTTGTGGTTATTGCCAGATATGCACCGGATTTTTCGACGATAACCCGGTCCGGCTTGACGAAGGCGCCGAAAATCAGATGTGTCCGACCAATGCGATTCGTCGTCAAAAAGCCGAAGCCAATTACTATGAATACTCCATTGATCTGGAGTACTGCATAGGGTGCGGCAAGTGTGTTCGCGGCTGTACCGACAAAGGCAACGGTTCGCTCTTTTTGCAAATCGATCAAGCTCTGTGTCGTCAGTGTAATCAGTGTGCTATTGCTCTGGTGTGTCCGGCACAGGCCATTTCTCAAATTCCAGCCGCCCATCCGTACCGGCTTAAATCATAAAACACAAAGGAAATGTCGATGTCTGGAAAACACGGCTGGCTTGATCTGGTCGATCTGTTCTATCAACCGGGAACAGGTTCTTCGCGGAACAACGAGCCTCATTCTTTCGCGTTTGTTGTTCTGTTCATTTTGATTCTTGTTTTCGGTCTGTTTGCCGTCTTCAACTATGAAGGAGGCTCGGACAAATCACCCAGGAACATTCCAACGGCCTCCGACAAGCCGTCCGCGAGAACCAAATCAGGGTCTGGTCCACGCCGCTTTCCGGTTCCAGACGCCGAGTATTGCCGCGTCCAACGCTGCGTCGACGGCGACACCTTAATTGTCCTCTCCAAGGAAGGGCAGGAACGTGTGCGACTCATCGGCAGTAATACACCGGAAACCGTTCGTCCCAACTCGCCTGTCGAGCCCTTTGGTCCTGAAGCGACAAAATTTACCCGAACCCGAATTAAAGAAGTGAACAACAAGGTTCTGCTTGAAGCCGACGGCGATCTCACCGATAAATATGGTCGCCGTCTGGCTCTTGTTTGGCTCGATACACAGCCGCCTTGTTTACTCAACGAAGAGTTGATTCGAAAAGGCCTTGCGCGGGCCGAAGTACAACATAATTATTCCAAGACCATTAAGGAACGTTTTTTGGCCGCCCAAAAACAGGCTCAGTCCGACAAATTGGGAGTATGGAGTTTGCCAACCAGTTCCGCGACCGCTACCCCGACCCGGCAGCCCGATAGGTCTGGAAAAAATACGGAACATTGGCGAAACGCCAAAAGCGAAACGCCTCAAAAACCTTCACGCGTTCCATACGGCTCTCCGTGAAACGCCCTGGGGCTCCGCGATCAAAAAAAATATCCCGGTGTGGGGATTGCGTCACGCGTTGCAAGCCTTATAGAGAGGACTTATGAGAATTTTTATGGAACGGAATGTTCGTTTCATCATTCCTTCCCGGGAACATAATCCGGCGCGACACAGATCGGGGCACACGGCATTGCGATGGGCTCGCGCATACCGTTCCACGTTACATACTTGACCGATTCGCCTTTACATACTGACGGATTCGCCGCCGTTGATCGAACCCATTGCCCCCCATATTCCAAAGGGGCTTTCGCCAAACGGATCGGTAGATCCGGCACTGTAATTTATGTTTCCAGTGTTGATTGTATCGGAAACGAAAACAACACTGCCATCGGCCCGGAGCGCATTAACACCGCCCTGATGATGGCTGGACGCGGTGTAGTAGCCTTGACCTCCCCAATACCGGCTTGTCCCGCAGGACGGGGCGTTCGGTGGAAGAACGGTCGTGATCGTCAAATGATTCGTCCAATAGAAGGCCCAACCGTATCCACTCCAACCGTCGCTGTAACCACCCGTTGCGGCAATAAGATATTGATTCTCGTTGGTATCCCGTTTGCCCATGCAGTCAGCCAGAGTGGAGCCGGAGATTCCAATCCCACCCAGATCGCTCCACAGATTGCCTTTGAGCAAATTTGAATTGTTCGCAGGTGACGTCACGTGTTCAACAACCGCAACCGTATTCGACGAACCGTCAATGATGTCCGCAAAAGAGCGGCATACGATATTGGTATTGTTGCTCCCCCGGTCGCTTCCCTCGCCTCCACCAAAAAAACCGCGATTGTTTTTCAGGCCGCCGCCGCTGTTGTACAAAACATCGCCTAATGAACAGCCGTAATTGGTTCGACTAGCGTTAACGACGACAGAAGGCAATGTAGCGTTTGGATCCGATGGACAGGTATGGTAATTGATCTTTGCTTTCCAAACGTTTGTCTCGATATCCCCGCCGTAATACAGCGGATAAGCCCCATGGTTGGCATTAACGTATGCCATGAGTGTGTCGTAAACACTACCTTGTTCGCAGAACGGAAGCAGACCAACATGAAAACTGTAACGACGATACCAACCGGCACTGTCGGTGGCGGACGGGGCTGGTGTAGGCGGAAC
>JAQVID010000299.1 GCA_028695865.1 Thermoguttaceae bacterium
CGGGAGCAAGTTGCGCCGCATTACTTTTCAGACGAAACGACACATTTGTAACATCGGGCAAATCCTTGTCACGCGATCCGACTCGAAGCGGCGAATAACCTTCATGCCATCCGTTTGCCGCATCCTGACGGACCGGTATCATGGTGCACTGGAAATATTGAGTATCAACGCCGATATAATCAAGAACAACTTTATCACTTGCCGTCTTCAAATCGTTTGCGACGTCAGAACACTTCACAACCTGAACAGGTTTGCCTTTCATTTGCAAGACCAGGTCACGCAGTCCATAGACGCCCCAACCGGGACCGGTTTTGCGTCCGGAAGAATACCACGCCCCCTCAATAGGAAGTCCTGTCGGACCGTCGAGCAAGTAAGAGACTTTATGCGAATTAGCCGAATCCAAATTAACAACATCGACACGAAGCGTCAAATGATACTCATGAGCGTATCGTTCTTTGCGACCTTTGGCATTGGGAGCCGCTCCCTTGACCAGAGAATATGTTTTGCGAATCTCCAGATTGTAGGGAAGCAGAATCTTTCGGAAAACGGCTGTATTTTCATCGGAATCCGACTGAAGATATTCCCAATAACCGTCGCGTAATTGCGTCTCTGGAAGTTCAGTACCCACAACAGAGCTTCGAACCTGACTGGTGTGAGTTGTTTTCGAGGTATCCGGATACCATTTGAGTTTTCCGACTTCATCGTATTCGCCCAACGTCAACATGAACGACAAGGGATCACTATTGAGTTTGCGTTCCGGATCGGCCAAATGACGGTCCAAATCGATGACTTCCCCGGCACTCACAAAGGTTACGGAACTGTCGCTGCTCGTCGACTTTGAGTCGGCGGCCGTTGCTTCTTTGGGAGTACTTTTTTCTCCGGATTTTTCACTGGAAACAACGTCTGCTTTTTTATCAGAAGTCTTGTCAGTCGTTGCCGGCTCGGCTTTTGATACTTCAGGCGTCTGGTTGGGCTTGACAAGCGGTTTCTTCTTTTCCGGCGTCTTCATGACCTGACTCGAAGAGCGCTGGCTTGCATCATCCAGAGGAGTCGCACCTTGAAGACCACGAAGATTCTGATAATCATTGTAAGACCGGACCAAACCTTCCGGCCGAAGGATCGAGACGGGAGCCGCTTGCAATTCGAGCTCGACGCGTCTGGCTTTCAGTGAAGAAAACGCCGCCGCCGTCTTTTCTTTGAGTGAAGCAACTTCCTTTTGGGGCAAATATTCCAAGGTTATTTTTTGACCCGGCCGCGTTTCCAGCAGTGCCGTGCGGAGCGTATTGAACGAATCAATCGCAATGGGGGCCTGACCTGCCAGTGCCATTGAAACGATCCGGTCTCCCTGCTTAACACCTGCTTTTTCGATCGGTGTACCCGGTCCAACAACCTGAACGGCGACTCCGGGCCATTGCTTGCCAAATTCTTCTGTTGCAATCGACTCGTCCACCACGATTTGGCCAAAATAACCAGTTCGGTCGTGTGTATCGCGATAACTTTTCTCGTTCAGTTCCAATCTTGCGACCGCCGCCCCACGATTCGACAATGTTACCAGCATACGGTATTCACTCATGGAATCCAGCGAACCAAGTGTAATAAACTTCGGTCCAATATTCTGCTTGGCCGCCTGAACGATCTCCTGGGGCAGTTTCGTTTGCGGACCGGGCACCGGGAGCTTCGAGAGCGAAGCGTCCTGCTGGGTTTCTTGCGGTACCACAGGCGCTTTCGTATCGGCGGGTGGATTAAAGCGGTTCAATACCCATAAAAGAAGAAAGGTCAGGGCGATGATGAAAAGTAAATCACTTCCACCACCGGGTTTTCTTTCGGGTACTTGAGAGGAAGGTATTTGCGGGGCAGAATGCTGCGGTAATGAAGGTAATCCCATGTATTTTAACTTTATCGTATTCTATCCGTTTGCTTTGCTTGCGAAATCCGGCAGAAATTCTCGAAAAATCTCACGGCGAAGACAAAAAACAAACGGCCAAAAAATCTTGCAAATTAAATGAAAACAAATTTCGTCGAGAACAGCGTCGGGCCGTTACGGCCAACACATTTGTTTACACATCAGTTTTTTATTTTCCTTGCTTGATTCGGTCGCCGAGAAAATCGTCCAGTTCCGGAATACGATGGATTTTGTCGCATGTTTTTTGAACATCGTAATTGATCCGCCGATATTCGATTCGATTCAACTCTGTATCGAACAAGACATAACATGCCCGACAGTCGCGGTCTCGTGGTTGACCAACCGAGCCAACGTTTACCATAAGTTTTTCGTTGCCCATATCGTAGCAACCATCCTTCAGGTCTTGGCAGCGAATATACCGGCGACTTTCCGTAAATATGCCCGGAACATGCGTATGCCCCTGAAAGCAGCATTTATCAACATTGGAAAAAAGCTTTTCCATTTTATTTTCTTCGATCACATCGTCGGAAAAAACATATTCGTTAAGCGGATTTCGCGGCGAACCATGCACATACTTGAAACCGGCATCGACATGAGTACGCGGCAGAGTCCCCAAAAAATCCCAACGCAGCGAACGTCGGGCAGCCGGCGCATTTTCCAGAACTGTACGGGTCCAGTAAATCGCTTCTTCAGCAATCGCATTGAACCCGGCCGGGTCAACCAGCGCGGCCTGATCGTGATTCCCCAACAGGCAGACTTTGCTTGGTATCTGCAAATCCATCATGAGATCGACACATTCAATGGGATTCGGTCCATATCCAACCAGATCACCCAAACAAATTATTTCTGAGGCACCCTGATTTTGCAGGTCCTCCAAAACAGCCTGAAAGGCTTCCAAATTACTGTGAATGTCGCTTATGATTGCTCGTTTCAACGGACTGCCTCAACAAATAAAGTTCCTGTCATGTGGTAAGTACATAAATCGATTGTCCGAATTCGGCGGCACTGGTCTACCCTTGTCCAGACGAAAAACAGGCACTATATATTATGCTTTCCAGAGTTTTTTTGTCGAGCCCCCCCTTGAAAGATAAGCGGCAAACAATATCAGAAAGGAAATACCCCCGATTGGATTCGGACCAACGACCTATTGTTTAGGAAACAATTGCTCTATCCCCTGAGCTACGAGGGCAAAACCAAAGAAAGAATGGTGTGCTTTTATCAATTGAGTCGAAACAGGATGGAACCCCCCTGCCTGGCTGGAGATACGACTTATTGCCGCAAGCGGAATTTACTTGGTGGTCAATAAATGATCTGCCTTGACATGCTGTATTATAGCAACTTCAAACGAATTCAAAAGGGAGCCGCCCGAAATCACAAAAATCGACTAACGTAAGTGTATTCATTTTGCGAGCAATTAGCGGAAAAGTTAATATATAACATGACAAATCACGTAAATCAAAAAACGCGTGGATCGCCCGGCCCGTGATTTTTACTGTTTGAATTAAATGTTTATCACCAAAAAAATCGTTTCAAGTTTATTGAAAAAAGCGGGAAACAGGATATAATAGGTAAGAGCGATTCGTTGCCCCCCCGGGCGTTTTTTATTGGAATTTTGTCCGGGCAACCTTCCGTTTTTTCGATCCTGAGAACCTATGCCTTGTTATTTGAATAAAATTGCGATCATTATCCTGTTTTTGTCCGCCTGTTGCCTTTCATCGCCACTGCCCGCTCAAACTGATTCATCGGCTTTGACCGGAGTCACTGTTGGAATCGAAGGTGTGTATAAAAACGGCTTTTCGACTCCGATTACTGTTAAAACGACCCTCGATGCCGGTACCATTGAATTATCCTGCGTTGATTCTGATGGTACCCCGGTAACGATGATTGCGCCGATTGCCGGAAAGAGTCAGACTCTTTATTTTCCGCTCGGTCGGGCAAATGGGACGCTTACTGTCCGTCTGCTCAACAGCGAAAAAAAAATCGTGACCGAACGAGCATTGGAACCACGCTCTGTTTGGCCAAAAGACCCGGAAGAACAGCTTCCCCCGTTTTTCTATGCCAAACCGAAAGCGTCACAGCCATTGATACTTGTCGTGGGAAACGAAAAAATCGGTCTGCGCGAGGCTTTGGCTGAATTGCGAATCAAAGAAGAGCGTCGGCCAGTGATTGAGCCCGTTCGGCATTTTGAGTCGCTCCCTGACCAGTGGATCGGGTACGAATCGGTCGAAACGCTTATTCTCACGACGACCGAGCCGAAGTTTTTCGAAGGAATCAAGTGTAGCGACGCTCGTATTCAAGCGATTGCCCGTTGGGTGCAAAGCGGGGGTCGACTTGTGATTTTCGCGGGCAAAGATTCGCTCCCGCTTATCACCGGCGATGGAGCACTGTCGCGACTGGTCCCTGGGGTGTTTGATTCAAAACTTCGCGAAATACGTATTGCCAACTCGATCACGCAATATGTTCCGAAGGCGAAAAATCTGGTGATGACCGGTTCGCTCGACGCGCCCTATTTGAGTGTGCCGCTTTTGACGAAATTGCATCCGGATGCCGTCGTTGAACTTGCCGAGATGGAAACGCCTGTTCTGGTTCGTCGGTCTTATGGTTTGGGAACAACGACGTTTTTCGCCGCGGACCTGGCCGAGGTCCCGATTTCGACCTGGACCGGGCGAAGTGGCCTTCTGATTAAAATGTTCGGTATGGATACGGACAAAACGCATCAGGCGTCTGGCGAAGGAATGCTTGTCCAACTTGGTTTTACCGATCTTTCAGGTCAGTTGCGAAGCGTTTTGGACCGGTTCGACGGTGTGCGCAACGTTCCGTTTTCGATTATCTTGATTTTGGCGTTTGTTTATTTGCTGTTGATTGGGCCGGGCGACTGGTATTTGACTCATCGCCTGCTCAAAAAACCGAATGTTACCTGGATAACGTTTCCGATCTATATCGTGCTGTTCTGCTGTTTCGTCGTCTGGCTTGGGGCTCGTGCCAAACCCGGCGATGTGAAACTCAATTCTGTTGACCTCATCGATGTTGATCAGGCAAGTGGAACGATCCGCGGTACATCTTGGGCAGGAATTTACAGTCCGCAGGATGCCCGATACGATTTATCGATGTTGCTCGAACCGATGAAACCTGCCAAAAAAGACGCAAATTCCGGGTCCCCGCAACTCAATTTCGCAGAGCCTCAAATTTATTTGTCCTGGCTCGGTCTGCAAGGAACCGGACGGGGTGCCATGTCGCCCAAGACAATTTCTATTCTGTTTTGGCATGAGCCCTATATGCTGGGTTCACCTTGGTCGCGGCTGGATGGTGTTCCGATTCAGGTCCACGCGACGAAAAGTGTT
>JAQVID010000300.1 GCA_028695865.1 Thermoguttaceae bacterium
CTGACGCTCGAAGAAAGCGAATCGCTCCCACTCAATTCGACGGCTCGAAAGTTTGTCGATTATTTGCTTGCGGAGAAAAAAACAGGTTCGCCTTGATATTTCGTGTTGTGCGGCCTGAATCGTCCCGTTTTCCGAAGGTAAACGGGGTGTGAATCACCGAAAATTGGAGCATCGGAAGTGAAAAACAGGTTCGCCTTGATATTTTGCGCTGTGCGGCCCGAATCGTCCCGTTTTCCGAAGGTAAACGGGGTGTGAATCACCGAAAATTGGAGCATCGGAAGTGAAAAACAGGTTCGCCTTGATATTTTGAGTTGTGCGGCCTGAATCGTCCCGTTTTCCGAAGGTAAACGGGGTGTGAATCACCGAAAATTGGAGCATCGGAAGTGAAAAACAGGTTCTCCTTGATATTTTGCGTTGTGCGGCCCGAATTTCGCCGTTTTCCCACGAAAATTATGGAGTGGGGGTCGGTCAGGCTTTTTCACAAAACTTGAGACAAGGGGCTTGTTTTTGACGATAAAAGGCGCATAATTGAAAATATAATAAAGAGTCAATCAACTTGCGGGTTGTAAAGAGCATCATAAATCGATACTGAGAACAATAACTAAATACGAGAGCATTAACCATGACATCAGCCTTGGATCAAGAAGTTCCTCACTGGAATTATCCCGAGTATAAAACGGGCGAAGAAGTCGCGTTGTTCATACCCTGTTTTATTGATCAGTTCTTCCCGAGTGCGGGAATCTCAACGGTCAAGCTTTTGGAAGAATTGAAGATTCCGCTTGTCTATCCGGAAGGTCAAACATGTTGCGGTCAGCCGGCGTTTAATTCCGGGTATTGGGAAGAAGCCAAAAAGGTCATGGATCAGTACGAGAAGGTGTTTCGCGGCTACAAATGGATCGTAACGCCGTCGACGGCGTGCGCGGCCATGTGCCGTGTCTTTTTCCAGGAAGCGGCTCCGCATTCGGCCGCGGCGGAGGTCGGCAGTCATGTTTATGAGATCAGTGAATTTTTGGTCAATGTATTGCACAAGACCGATTTTGGCGCAACGTTTCCGGCCAAAGTCGCCATGCACATTGGGTGTCACGGTCGGCGTGAGTTGGGAGTGGCCGACGCGGCAATGACGCTCCTTGCCCATGTTCGGCAATTGAAGTATACGCCGATACCCGATGTGGAAGAGTGCTGTGGATTCGGGGGGACGTTCAGTGTCAAAATGGCCGGAACGTCGTTGGCAATGGGCAAAAAGAAAATCGAAAATATCAAGGCAAGTGGGGCTGATGTCGTTGTAACGACCGACTTGAGTTGTGCCATGCATTTTGGCGGCATGATGCAGTTGGACCCGACCATGAAAGATATTCCGATCATGCACCTGACCGAACTCCTTCTGAAACGGTAGTGTTTTCCCGTCATGACGAACGAAAAGCATTTTTCCCTGTTTGATACGCATTGTCATTTGTATTTGGAAGGATTTCGCGAAGATCAAGCCGAGGTGATTGAGCGTTCCATTCAGGGAGTCTTTCCAACGGTTCGCGGAAAAGACGTGGGAATTGCCCCGGGGCAGTTCCGGCTGGTCGCGGCCATTGCGCCGGGAATCGACGCCGAAACGAGTACGAAAGTGGTCGCCATGAATCGCGAATACCCGTTCTTGTTTCCCGCGGTCGCGATTCATCCAAATTACACGCTTGAAGCCCCCAACGAAGATTGGGAAACAATCAAGCGTTTGGCCGCCTTGCCCAATGTCGTCGCGATGGGCGAAACCGGGCTCGATCTGTACCGCGATTATTCTCCGCTTGATGTTCAAATTGATTATTTCAAGCGGCACCTGGAACTTGCCGCCTTGCTCGACTTACCGGTCATTATTCATTGTCGTGACGCGCAAAGCCAAATGCTGGACGTATTACACAAAGTCTCTGGCGAACGCAAGCAAAACGGGCACCCGTTCCGCGGTTCCATTCATTCTTTTGCCGGCGATGTCGATTTTGCCCGGGAATGCCTCGCTCTTGGCTTTCACATCGGGTTTACCGGCAGTGTGACCTATACCAATAAAAAAGGGGCTCCGCTTTGGGATGCTGCCAAAGTCATTCCGCCTGAGCGTCTGTTGATTGAAACCGACTCGCCGTTTCTGGTACCGCACCCGTTTCGTGGGAAGTTGGAGCGAAATGAGCCGCTTATGGTCGCCTTCGTCGCCAAGCGATTGGCCGAACTTCGCGGAGTCCCGACCGAAGAGATCATTCGCCAAACGACGCAAAACGCCGTGTCGCTGTTCGGTCTGAATCGGTACTTTGCCGATGGGTCCGACAAGTTCTGACGGCCGGGCCCACACGGTCTTGACATTGCACTGGTCTGTATAGTATAATCATAAACAAGATACGTGTATTCTCCATACCCGAGCAAGCTTACCCTTTAAACATTCAGTAAGGAATTGCATTCATGACTAAACTCAACAGACGCGGTTTTTTATCATGTTCCGCAACGGTAGTACTTCCGTTGCTTCTTCCTGCCGCCGTGCTTGGACTCGACGGCCAAACATCTCCGTCGAACAAGCTCACCATGGGCGGAATCGGACTTGGTCCCCGGGGACGCTCCGACCTGGGTTGCTTTCTGGCGGAAGATGATGTTCATTTCGTTGCCATTGCGGATTGCCAACGTTCGCGACGCGACAAGATCAAGGAAATTGTCGATGCTAAATACAAAAATACCGACTGCATAACTTATCGCGACATGTACGATGTTCTTGACCGCAAAGATATTGACATTGTTCTCATCGCAACCGGCGATCGCTGGCATACCATGGCTTCTATCGAAGCGGCCAAAGCGGGCAAAGACATCTATTGCGAAAAGCCGTGCTCGCTCACCATTGAAGAAAGTCTTTCTCTTGCCGATACGATTAATCGTTACGGTCGTGTCTACCAGGCAGGAACGCAACGTCGAAGCAGTGGACATTTCATGGCCGCGATTCGCATGGCTCAATCGGGACGATTGGGTAAATTGCTTGCCGTTCACGCCAACACACTTGCTCCGGCCACTCGCCACACTTGGCTTCCGGCGGAGAAAGAACCTGATCCGCAAGACTGCGATTGGAATCGCTGGCTGGGCGCATGTCCCTGGCGTCCGTTCAATCAAGCATACGTACGCGGCGGATGGCGAGGTCATTACGACTTCCATGGCGGCGGCATACTCGAATGGGGGTCTCATACCATCGACCTTTGCCAACTGGCACATCAATCTGACGACACGGTCCCGATCAAATATGAGCCGACGATCAAAGGACTGGGCGATACTTATCGCCATGGTGTAAGTTGGAGTGATTTCATAAAGCTCGACGACGGCGGTGTCGTCGCGACTTACGACGATGGTGTTAAACTGGTCATGCGTTCAACCGGCTGGCGCGGATTGGGAACCTGCTCCGTTTTGTTTGAAGGTACTGAAGGCTGGGTCGAAACCGGTGATTCCGGTCGCATCATGACCAGTTCCGAAAAGTTGCCGACTTCATACCAGCGTTTGGGGGGGGATACGAATTTGCACGTTCGCAACTTTTTGGATTGTGTCAAAACGCGACAGACCCCCCGGGCACACGCCAAAGCCGCCTCGCAATCACACATTGCGTCGCACGCGGCCTATATCGCCTGGCAATTGGGACGAACGCTTCAGTATGATCCGGTCAAAAACGAATTTCTCAACGACGAAGAAGCCAATCGAATGCGATCCCGGGCTCGTCGCGAACCGTGGCACATTTGACCCAAACGCTTGTCGTTCCTTCTTTGGACTTTTGTTTTTTTGACTGATATAACGGAGATTTAACCATGACGAAAAATTTATATACAACTGTATTATGCACAACATTTGCAATATTACTTCTGCTCCCGCCAACAGACGTTCGGGCACAAAGTGAACTATTTGCCGAAAACATCAATAAAGACTTTGTCGCCAATGTTCAACCTGAACTGCTCAAAACAGTTTCCGACCCGAAGACGACTCCTTACGATTTCATGATTGCGTGTAAACGACTTTCCGTCTACGGCGACGCAAAAGCCGCGGCCGCCGTCGCGAAAAGTCTCGATATTCCCGAACGGTCGCTTTCGGCCCGTACCGCGCTTCAGGCCATGCCGTTCCCTGAAGCTCTTGCTCTGCTGCGGGACGGACTTCAGCGCGTGGCCGATCCTGTTCTCAAAGCAGGGATCATCGGCTCTCTCGGAATGAGACGCGACCGCGATTCCATCGCGATTTTGCTTCCTCTGCTCCAAAGCAAGCAGACTGTGCTTGTTCAAGCGGCCATGTTCGCGCTTGCCCGCATTGCCGATCCGGCTTATTGCGATGCCATGATCGCCTTGCTCGGAAATACTGATTTCGCTCAAGCCAAATCCATTGCCGATCTCAATCTTATGTATGGCGAATTCCTGCGATTAAACGGCCAGGCCCCGGTCGCGCACAAGGTCTTTTTGGCTGTCGTCGCAAAGGCCCCTCGCGATTATCATAAAGAAGCCGCGTGTTTCCAGATGCTGCAAAACGACTCGCCGGAAACGCGCAAACTTGCCTCGCAATGGCTTGCCGGAGACGATGGCGTCGCGTTTAAAGCAACTCTTCGGGCAACCCGTTTCGTTCGTTCGGATGCCATGACCGATATTCTCATCCAAGCTTACACCCAAGTGGGAGCAAATCGCAAACCGCTCATACTGATTGCCTTGGGTGACCAGCGAAATCCCAAAGGACAAGCGACACTTGTCGCGGCGCTCAACTCCGATATCACTGAAATAAAGGAAGCGGCCGTCGTCGCGCTCAAGGCTTATGCCGACCACGACAGCTTCAACGGGCTCATCGCTGCCGCGATTTCCGGAACTCCGGAGGTTCGTCGCAACAGTATCGCGGTAATTCAAATGTTCGACGACAACGTGAACGGCGATGTTCTTAAATTGCTCAAAATGGACGACGCACACAAAACGCTGGGGGTGGAACTGATTGCGGCCCGAAAAATCGCGTCCGGACTTGCCGATGTTTTTGCACTTGCCGAGTCGGGTACCGCTTCCGTACGACCCGCCGCCGTTCGGGCACTCGGCGATCTGGCGACCATGGAGCAATTTGCCTGGCTCGTTCTTCAAGTCGTTCGCCGCGAAAACGCCGAACTCAGTCAAGCGGCCCGTGATGGACTCAAAACGGCTTGCGGTGTTATTGAAGACAAAACGGCAGCGGCGGAAAAACTTGCCGCCGCAGCGGATAAACTTAAAGATCGTCCGGACGACCGTCTTTA
>JAQVID010000301.1 GCA_028695865.1 Thermoguttaceae bacterium
AACCAGGTCAGGATCATCTTCTTTGTGCTGCAAGAAAAAGCAGTAAGGGACGCCCATTCGCAATGCCGTATTGATTGTTTCGATATCGCCGGGCAAAACACGACTTCGCATAACAAGCGCGATTTTTTTGCATTGTCGTTCACGAAGATAATTAAGGAGAATACGAAATCCGTCTTCATGATCAATATCAAGGTTACTGACCAGCGGAACACCGGGACATCGCGAGCCGAGTATCACACAAGGAAGGCCGGAAAGCCCCAACTGCTTTTGAACTTGCGGTGATGAAGAAATCATGACAAAACCGTGTGTTTGGTCGCTTTCCTTGGCCTGTTGAACGAGTTCTTTGACATCGCTGACTTCGGACCGCTGCGAAAGCATGGAATAAGCGATATGCGAAAAAGGCATTTCGTCGCGGACTCCATGAATAATTTCCTCGCCGAAATGATCCAAAACTTCAAGCCGGCCGTCAAACAAGAAATGAATGTGCTCCAGCACCGCCTTTTTGACATTCGGATCCCGAACGAGGGAACCTTTTTTTTGACTTCTCGTAATCACGCCCCGTTGCTCCAGAAGTTGCAAGGCCCGGTTGGCACTTGCTCCGGACACGTCCAAAAACCGGGACGCTTCCCGGGTCGTGTAATAGGCATCGCCGCTAGCCAATTGCCGCTGAATAATATCTGCCTGGAGTCTGTCCGCAAGCGCGATAGCCCGTTCGATTTTGATCAATTTTTTCTGCACGGAAATCCCGACTCCCTTCGCCGCATGACTCACTATCAGTATTTATACTACCGATATTTATACTACGGATATTTTAAAACCCGATTCACTCGTCGTTAATTTTTCGTCGTAAAGCTTTGGTCGTTCATCTTCGGAAAACAGACCTATTCAGGACACGCAAGCACGAAAAGCCAACTGGTATCAATATATTTTAGCGAATCGAGATAAAAATGTCAATAACATCGCGCAATCCCCCCGTTTTGTTTTACAAATATTTCGCAAATAGCCCCCTTGGCTTTTGATATATCTCAAGTTTGAACAATCTATTTTGTGATATATTTACGTCTCCCCCTTCTTTTTGCACAAGCGATACCGAAAAACCTTGACATGTATTGTTACCGACTGTATATTCTTTCATTGTCAAGCAAACAAGCATTGACAAGCAAACAGGGTCAACATCAAAAGTTCATCGGGCAATGGAATGTCGCCCGGACAAAGACTCAAGATTACCGGCCTGTCAACATATATCATATTCAATATATATCATATAAGGAGAAAACATCTTGGAGAATGAAGTGCTGCTTGCGGGCGCGGCGCGCGTCGATATAACGCCAACACGTTTGCCGGTTATATGCAACGGCGAATTTGTCGCTCGCTCAATTGATGTTGTTGAAGACCCGCTTTCGGTGTCGGCCATTGTGTTCAAGCGGGGTGAAATCGAATTTGCTTTGGCGGTTGTCGATACCTGCATGATTCCCGACTGGATTCACGAGACAGCGCGCAAGCATGTCGCTCAAGCAACAGGCATACGACCGGACCGCGTCTTAATCAGCGCGACGCATTGCCATTCTGCGCCAAGTTTGATTGGAATTCTTGGTTCTGACCCTGATACCGATTATGCCGCGACGATTCCGGAAAAAATCGCTTCGGCCATTACAGCCGCCCAATCGCGTATGGTTCCTGCCCGACTCGGTTTTGGCGCCGGCAGCGATCCGAACAACGTCTTTTGCCGCCGATTCATTATGCAGCCCGGTACGGCGTGGACCGTCGATCTTGCCTTGACCGGTTCCCGGGGTGATATTGCCCAAATGAATCCTTTTGACAATCACGATAAAATCGTATGCCGCACCGGTCAACCGGACCCAACGGTAAGCGTTCTTTCCGTTGTGAGCGAAGACGGGCGTCCACTTGCCGTTTTGGGCAACTACTCAACGCATTACGCGGGCGCCGAATTTCTCAGTGCCGATTATTTCGGCGTCTTCCGAAGGCGAATGAAAGAATTGATCGGAGCGGACGACGATTTTGTCGCAGTCATGTCGAACGGAACCAGCGGCGACACGAACTGCATTGATTTTTATCATCTCGATCGGAAGTACGACCGCTTTACCGTAGGCGAATCGGTTTCACAGGCCGCGTTTAAAGCATGGAAAGCAATCGAACACCATGCGTCGCCGCGGATTGATATGGTCGAATGTCCCATTGAATTGGGGATTCGACAGCCAACGGTTGAGCAACTGGCCCATGCGCGCGATGTTTGCAAGTCTTTCGAAGGACGGCTTCCTGAAACGTTTGCGGAAGTCTATGCCCGGGAATGTTTGTATTTGGCCGATATGCCGTCCCGTCGTTCGATACGGCTTCAGGCGATTCAACTTGGCGAACTTGGAATCGCGGCCATACCGGCAGAAGTCTATACGTTTACCGGGCGCGAGCTTCGTGCCGCCAGCCGGTTTCAAAACACGTTCACCATTTCACTGGCCAACGGGTCCAACGGATACTTGCCGACGGAAGAATCGTTTGAACTCGGAGGATACACAACCTGGCGAGCCCGATCAAGTTGTCTGGAAGAAACAGCCGAACGAAAAGTCCGCTATACGATGATCAACATGCTCAATCAGTTGGCCTGCAAGTCGGGTCATTGACGAAAGGCCAAAGAGTACAATCGCATGACGTTATTCCGCCCGTTTTTCTTTCTGTTCTTTCTGCTTGCCGCCGCGTGTTTCGGTCATGAAGGAGCACCGGTAAACGACAAGTCTGGCGACACGCCGCAAGACACCGCCGCGTGTTTCGCCGGTTTCCCGGACAACGAGCACGTAAGCCAGGCATTCGTGGGGCTCGTGGGCGGGCGTGTGGTGATCAGAGGCGGCAAAACTTCGTCCGGCTTGAGTAATCGACTTTATGAGCGGAAAGAAGGTTCACGCGACGCGACACTCACTCCAATTGACCTTGTTCTGCCGCAGTCCATCGCGGGCGGAGCAAGTGTGAACCTGAACGAGGGCATGCTCTTTTTGGGAGGTTTCGATACAAACGGGCCGGTCAACGCGTGCCGCCTTTTGACCAGGCAACTATCGGGCAAGTACACTTGGCAAGATTTCCCGCCTCTGCCGGTTGCGGTCGCGCACGGAGCGGCGGACCGATTGGGGCAATTTGTTTACTTCGCCGGTCGATCGGACAACACAAAAACGACGCGGGCGTCATCATGTTTTTTCGTCTGCGACTTGAGCCGCAAAGGAAGTAATCGTCGCTGGGAAAAACTTCCGTCCTTACCCTTTTTGCTCCAGGGGGAAATCGTCGCCGCGGTACAGGAATTTGGACACGGCAAATGTTTTATTCTTTTCGGTTATACAAACGATCCGCTTGTCGTCGGCAGTCATTCGGCCGCGGTCAGAAAAAATCCGGCGGGTAAAGACACCGCTCCAAAAGACACTGCTGCAAAAGACACCGCGTCTGACGCCAATGGCGATCCCCCATTCGTTGTCAATGCGTATGATCCGGAAACGCAAATTTGGATCACGCGTGTGATTCCGGATGTTCCTTCCGGATTCAAGCCGACCTCGGCTCTGGCAACAGGGACAACGCATATTCTTTTTTCAACCGCCTCGACAGTTCCATCAGAACAAGGAATCGAATCGGGCAATTCATTGAATTTGCCAAATACGTCAAATGCGCTCTGGGCATACAATACAATTACGGGGCGTCTTTTTCGCGTCAAACAAACAAGCAATCAGGTCCACACAGGAGCGATTGGGGGACGGCTGGGCAATTTCGTTTACGCGTTTGGAACTGCCGCAAATGGTCGCAGTGGAATTGCCAGGATTGAACTGCCCGGCAGGGCCGTCGGTTTGAGTCCACTCAATATCGCGGTTATGGTCGGATACTTTTTGATTTTGGCCGGAATGGGTTTTTATTTCGCCAGGCGTCAGAAAGGAACGGACGATTATTTCAAGGGGGGCAAGCGGGTTCCGTGGTGGGCGGTCGGCCTGAGTATTTACGGAGCTTCGCTTAGCGCGATTTCCTATATGGCGGTACCGGCGAAAAGCTTCATGTCCAACTGGGGCCTGATTTTTCTCTCTTCAGCGGCACTCTGGGCAGCTCCGTTCATTGTCTGGTTTTATATTCCCCGCATGCGACGATACAATTTTACGAGTGCTTACGAGTATCTCGAATGCCGGTATAATCTGTTGACGCGGCTCATTGGAAGTACTGTTTTTATACTGTTTCAGATTGTGCGTATGGCGGTTATGCTCTTTTTGCCCGCGATTGCCCTTAATGTCGTAACCAATCTCGATATTTACACCTGTATTGTCGCCATGGGCGTCGTGAGTATCGTTTATACCATGTTCGGCGGAATTGAGGCCGTAATCTGGACCGATGTCGTTCAGGTCGTTATTCTGCTGGCCGGAGCGATTGGCGCGGTCGTCATCGCCGCAACGCAAATCGACGGGGGGGTTGCCGGACTACTTCAGGTCGGATTCGAAGACGCGAAATTCCGATGTATCGATACGCGATTCAGCTTGCACACCGCCAATATTTGGGTGATTGTAACCGCGTCCTTTTTCCTTTATATTATTCCGTTCGCGTCGGACCAGACGATTGTTCAGCGTTACTTCGTGGGGCAAGACGACCGCGATGCGGGACGTGGTCTGTGGGTCAACGCGTGGGTTACCCTGCCGGGCACGATTACCCTGTTTCTGCTCGGAACAGCGTTTTATGTTTTTTACAAGAGCCAGCCGGAAGCGCTTTCGCTCACGATGGACAACAACGATTCACTCTTGCCCTGGTTCGTGATTACACAACTGCCCGACGGTGTTTCGGGCCTTTTAATTGTTGCGATTTTCGCCGCGAGCATGTCCAGTTTGAGTGCGAGCATGAATTCGATTTCGGCCGCGTACACGTTCGATTTTCATGAACGTGTCTTCGGTTTTGACAAAAACCATTCGCTGACCGTCGCCAAAGCAACGACGCTTCTGTCCGGTTCGGCCGGCGTCCTGTTGGCGGTTGCCATGGCCACTTGGGATATTTCGTCGTTTTGGGACGAATACAATCGACTTATGGGTCTGATGAGCAGTGGTTTGGCCGGCATATTCGTTCTTGGTTTGATTTCGAAAAGAACCAATGGGATCGGAGCCGTTTTGGGGCTTCTGACAAGTTTTCTGGTTCAGTTGCATGTGGTCAATCATCATTGCGTTCATTTTCTTTTGTATTGTGGAACCGGTTTTCTCACGGCCCTGGTCGTCGGTTATTTG
>JAQVID010000302.1 GCA_028695865.1 Thermoguttaceae bacterium
AAGTGAAGGCGTGTTATGAGACACTTTCGAATTGACCCATTGGGGCAGGTCGGGAACATAGTATGCGCGAAGATAATCGCCCATAAAGCGAACGTTGACGGGCTCAATTCGCGTAACGGTTCGGATTTTATGTTTCTCGAATTGAGGAATTTGGCTTTGAACGTATTGCCAAAGAGTGAACGCCTGTGTTGCTTGCGGAGAAGCACCGAACGAACGCGGAGCTTTGGGAAGCGGCTCATAAACAGGAATCCCTTCGGGCGTGGTCACGACCTTGTAATTTTGAACAAAAATATCGCGAACTCGTTCCCAATTGTCTTTGGCTGCCCGCAAAAGTTGTTCGTTTCCGGGTACGATGAGCAGACGCCGCGAGTCGAGTACGAGGATTAAGTTGGTCTTGGCCAAAAGCGGCGGCTCTCCCCCCGGCAGTGCCGTATTGGAACGATTTATGAATGAGTTTTGGATCATTCCTTCGAGACTTCCGCGTTCCACTCCATCGATAATATTCGTAATCAACTTGTATAAGCTTGGCTCACCGGTCAGGAGTATCGGCGGCTTTTGAATTTGCCCGCTGTCCTGTGCCCGAATGATTCGCATCTGCCGGGTATAGAAAGCGACGTCGGTCACATAAAGCGGGTAATTATCGAAAGAGTATTTCTTCATTGCCTGCTTGACGCCAGCGGCACCACCGATTTGTGAGCCGAGTCGTTCACCAAGTTCGGCACCGACGGAAGCCGCTCTTTCCGGATCGGCCGGGCGACGGGCATATCCGCGACCATTCTGACGAGACTGACGTCGAACGGCCAAATTGCCCAATATTTGAGCGCCGAGTTCTGAAAGGCGATCGCCGCCAATTCGGCTGCCAAGGAACTGTGCTTTGGGTACAATCAACTCCTCGACAAATTTTTGCGAGTCATCGACTTCAAGGAAAAAGCACCATGATTCCGTCAGGAGTTCGTTTTTGCCCGGCAGGGAAAGGGAATATTCGATATGACGAATCCGGTTAAACGGAGCTTCCAGTTTCGCAAAGACACTGGCGGTCAAGTCAATCTGACCGGAAATCGGAGCCGGTACGTCGGGAACCAGGGCCAAAAACCGCCGCAGGTCGAGCGTTACAGGGACTTCCGGCTGCGAATCGTCTTGAATTTGTGCACGAAGTTCCGAATTGTCCAGCGGAATAAGATTTAAGGCCGTACTGATCGCCGCAGCGTCAATTTGAAAGTCAATTCGAAGACAACTTACGTTGTGATCGATCCAGGAAATGATATTGGAGACTTTGTTCAAATAGTCATCCGGCATGCCGTCCACGGAGAAATTCGAATTCATCTTGCCCGCGGCCGACTGAATCAGCGGCACAACATCCTGAAACGCGCTGCGAGCCAACGCAAGCAAACTTCCAACGCCTTGCGAAGTAATGTCCAGGCTCAAATCAGACCGCTTGAAGCCGGAGGGGAAAAAAGAATAACCCTGCTTCCGCCAGGATGGTATGGTGATGAGTTGGGCGGCAAGGGACTGCGAGTTCTTTTTCGCGCCGAGAATAACGGCATAGTTTTTATCGGACCAAATAACCGCGCCCGCCGGGGTACGAAGTTTTAAAATCTTTTTGTCCGGAACGGGTGTCGAGCCCGGGTACTCACCGAGACTTGCTCCCAACGACTTGGCAAATCCTTTGAAATCGTTGACCGGCAAGTAAAACACCGGAACTTGTTGCTTGCCGTCCGCGACATACACAACGGCTGCCGGAAGCGAGCGATTCAAAAAAGGAAACGAGCGACCCCAGGCGGAGAATTTTATATAGTCAACTGGATTGATTGCCCCGAAACCAACCTTGTCGGCAAGCAATTTAACCTGACGTTCAAACAGGTCGAGCGACGAAGTTCGAAGCATGAGCAGAGCCGAAACAGGTACAACGTCTTCGAGCGGAGCAATTTGGACAGTAGGCGCGACCTGTGCTTGCGGAGCTGTTTGGACACGATTTTTTTCGGCCGATTCGACTTTTGTCGTCTCCGTTTTTGTACGCGGTGGAAGCTTGCGCGGACCACCAAGCGTTGGATTCGAAGGAGTTATTGCCGAAGCGGGGCGCGGCGCGGCGGCCGGGACCGACTTGTTCGGTTGGGACGCCGTTGTTTTATTATTGGTCGGAACGGCAGGGACCGTTTTTTTGAGCGACGGTTTGGCGGGCTCGTCGAATTTGATTTCTTCGTCGTCCGCCGCGAAAAGCACCGCCGCGGAACTTGCCACGCACGTCAAAAACAAGAGAAACAATAAAGAACTCAACCAACTTGGGCATATTCGCATATCGATTTTCATGCGGTGAACCTCCCTGAAAAATGTTTGCAACTCGCCTGTGCCCAACACAACCATTGTGCCGGACACCATTCGGCGCGGATCGATACGATATAAGTAAGCGTGAAACGAACGACCTTGCTCAAATCACGTCTGAGTGCCGTTCGTAATACTATTTGATTCGGGCATCCCGAAGTGAAACCGTGCGATTGAACACAACACGATCACTTGTGGAGTCCCGGTCAACCGTAAAATACCCAATTCGCTCGAACTGGAAGCGATCATCTACAGCCGCTTCGGCCAGCGACGGTTCCAGTTTGGCCCCGGCGATGATCTGCAGGGAATCGGGATTCAAATAATCTTTGAAATCAAGCGGATTGAGTGGATCGTCCGGATTCTCGACGGTAAATAATCGATCGTAAAGTCGAACGGTCGCGTCAACGGCGTGCTGTGTACTGACCCAATGGATGGTGCCCTGGACCTTGCGTCCATCGGGCGAACTTCCGCCCCGGGTAGCCGGATCATAAGTGCAGTGAACCTCGACGACGTTGCCCTGCTCGTCTTTAACGCAACCGACACAGGTTACATACCACGCGTAACGCAATCGAACCTCGCGACCCGGCGAAAGACGATAATACTTCTTGGGAGCGTCTTCCATGAAGTCATCGCGTTCGATATAAAATTCCCGGGTAAAAGGAACCTTTCGCGTACCGGCGGACGGGTCTTCGGGATTATTAATCGCGTCGAGCCAATCTGTTTGTCCTTGCGGATAGTTATCGACGACGACTTTAAGCGGACGCAAAACACCCATACGGCGAAGCGATGTCTTGTTCAACTCTTCCCGAATGGAGTTCTCAAGCACGGTCACGTCGATCGTACTGTTGAACTTGGCGACCCCAATTTTACGGCAAAATTCGCGGATGGAAGCCGGAGTATAGCCGCGACGTCGCAGACCGCAGACAGTGGGCATGCGAGGATCGTCCCAACCGTCAACACAACCGCCCTTTACCAGTTCGAGCAATTTGCGCTTGCTCATTACAGTATAAGTCAAATTAAGTCGGGCAAACTCAATCTGCTGTGGATGATAGGCGCCGAGTTCATTCAGAAACCAGTCGTAAAGCGGGCGATGGTGTTCAAATTCAAGCGTACAAATCGAGTGGGTAATTCCTTCGATGGAGTCTTCCAGGCCGTGTGCCCAATCGTACATCGGGTAAATGCACCACTTGTTGCCGGTACGATGATGTTCGGCATGAAGAATACGGTACATGACCGGGTCCCGCAAATTAAAATTGGGCGAAGCCATGTCAATCTTGGCGCGAAGGGTCTTGGAACCATCCGGAAACTCGCCGTTCTTCATTCGTTCGAAAAGGTCAAGGTTTTCCTCAACACTCCGGTCGCGGTTCGGACTGGGCGTTCCAGGTACCGTTGGAGTACCGCGATTGGCCCGCACCTCTTCCTGCGACAGGTCGCAAACAAACGCCTTTCCTTTTTTAATGAGCTCAACGGCATAAGCGTACATTTGATCAAAATAATCAGAGGCGAAGAAGAGCCTGTCTTCCCAATCGGCGCCAAGCCAGCGAACGTCTTCGAGTATGGACTCTACGTATTCAGTATCTTCCTTGACCGGATTCGTGTCGTCGAATCGTAAATTGAATTGACCATGGTATTCCCGGGCCATACCGGAGTTCAAACAAATCGACTTGGCGTGTCCGATGTGAAGATACCCGTTCGGCTCCGGCGGAAATCGCGTGTGTACCTTATGACCAAAACGACCTGTCTTGTTATCCTCTTCAATAATCTGTTCAATAAAATGAAGCGAACGTTCTTCTTGGGGCGACGAATCGCCGGAAAGATTATCCTTGTTATTTTCGGGTGTTGACATTGTTGCTTTCGTCTGTAATCGGTTGTCTGTAATTTCGTCTGTAATTTCGTCTGTAATTTCGGTTGTCCATGATCAGTTAACTGATATCAGTATCCGTCAGGGAAAAGTGTTACGACGCAAAACTTCCCGCCCCACGGGATCTTCGTTTGGCCGAACATTTCGGCGGGTAACGCATTTCGGCAAGTCCTAACATTTCGTACTGGCCTTACCGGGAATCAGTGAAATAATTCGTCGTCGCCGAGTACTTCAATACCGTTGTCCGTCAGAGTCTTCAGAGCCTTGTCGGTATCGTCCAGACGCAAAACAATAACGGCGTCATCGGAAAAAGCGCAATCGAAACCATACATATACTCTATATTAAGTCCCTTACCATCCAAAACGGCCAGAAGTGAAGCCAATCCACCGGGACGATCAGGAACCTTGACCGCAAGAACTTCGGTTTCTTTGACGACAAGACGATGATCGCCCAGGATTTGCTTGGCCTGTTCCCAATTCTTGACTAAAATACGGAGAATGCCAAAATGCTCGGTATCGGCCAGAGCCATGGTCTCGACGTTGATTTCGGCATCGGCAAGCATTTGGGTCACCTTGAGAAGGTGTCCCGGCTTGTTCTCCAGAAAAATGGACAATTGATGCAGTTTCTTCATGTTAGTACCCTGTTTTCCTTTACGAAAAAAGTTTGGCACCGCCCTTGCGATACCGTCGGGAGGAAAAGCCACGGTCCCGGTTGATCGGGAAGTCGCCGACAAGCAAACCGGAGTTTTTGAACCTGTGTTACTCCATACTCCCCTGAAGCGTCAAAACAACGCTCCGGCAGTGCGGCTCGTGTCGGTATTCACACAAATAAACATCTTGCCATGTTCCCAACATGAGCTTGCCGTCTTCAATCGGAATACTCAAAGAAACACCGACCAACGACGATTTAATATGCCCCGGCATATCGTCGCGTCCTTCAATGGTGTGGCGGTAGTCGGCCGACTCGGGCGCAATCGACTCAAGGCTGGTCCCGAGATCGGCAAGCACGTCGCCGTCGGCATTCTCGTTGATCGTCAGGGCCGCGGAAGTAT
>JAQVID010000303.1 GCA_028695865.1 Thermoguttaceae bacterium
AATCCCAACCCCGTAGGGGTTTCCGTATGGTAGGCAGGGGTTCGGCGCCAGCCGTACCCCTGCTATGCGATCCCCCAAAAAACCAACCCCGTAATTCCGGTCTCGCACGACCGGAATTACGGAATATGGGGACTCCTTCGAACCGCTTTGGCCCTAATTGCGCTCGTTTCACTCGCTCCATATACGGGCTTGATGAATTTTCATCATACCCTAAATTGAGTCACGCAAATTTGACGCCAACGCCGATTCCCCAAAAATCCTAACCCCTACGGGGTTTTTCGAAGCAAGACGCAGAGTCAAAAGCAGAGTTGCCGATTGTAAAAATCGGGGAGCTCTTTTCAAAGCGTAAAGGTCGAACCGGGAGCAAGCTCCCGCGTTACGATTATTTAACGCACAGAAAAGCGGCGGCAAGCCTCCGCACTCCAAAATGTCCTCTACGGGGTTGAGATTTTTGGAGCAACCGGCCGTTTGCACGCAATGTAATACAGCGCGTGCGGTGGTATCAGGCGAAAGCGCCTATTGGTATTCACGTTAGGAGTACATTTCACGCAAAATAAACTATCATCGCGTTTAGTATTTTTTTGTCACGCCAAGCCGCTGAGCCGCCAAGGGCACTCCCTCGCCATTGAGAACATTTTTTTGGAATAGTCTGGTCTTTTTGTCATGGTTAGTTAAAAACATCTTCTTCCCTGCTTTGCGTCTTGGCGTCTTTGCGTGACACATTCCTATACCGGCTTTGACGGTCGTCATGGACATTGATTTTCGGTATGATGAAAATTCATCAAGCCCGTATATGGAGCAAGTGAAACGAGCGCAATCAGGACTTTGCGGGATTGTCGCACAGTAAACAGGGGTTTGTGTGCTTGCTCCGTTTTCCGAACTATTTGTTCAGGGACAGTGCAATGGTTACTGATAAACTGCATTAAATCTCATATTTTATTTTTTTATACGATTGCTCTATTGATTTATCTGTTCATTTGTAGTAATATGATACACAGGATGTTGCAGAAAGTAGTTCTTTATTTTCACACCTTTATCAAAACTCGTAATTATTCACACGATTGTGTTGTACTTTGTTGTAAAACAAGACTTTTCAAGGATTAAACCAAGGAGAATGACGATGAAAAAAACATGTGTTCATCCAGACGGAAAGAGTAATAGTCAAGCTTTGGCTTATTCTTTCAAAACCAGAGCTTTTACTCTTGTGGAACTTTTGGTCGTCATCGCGATCATCGGTATCTTGATTGCGCTTCTTCTGCCTGCGGTACAGGCGGCGCGCGAAGCGGCCCGGCGTATGCAGTGTACGAACAACCTCAAACAACTCGGTATTGGTCTTCACAACTATTTGGACGCGAACAAAGTCTTTCCGCCCCAGCGTATGGGTGCGGTTGCGCGCAAAGCAACAAGTGACGGGAACAACGACCACAAATATTTTTCGATCGGTTTCCACGTATGCCTGTTCCCGTTTTGTGAACAGCAGGCGGCGTTTGATCTGGTCAAGAAGAATATCAACGCGACGACGGGACAATGGCCGGACGTAACCTCATGTACACTTGATTGTTGGAACGTCAAAGTCCCTTATCTTGCCTGTCCTTCTGACCCGAACGGAAGCGAACCCTATCCGAACGGCGGAACCCGAACCAACTATTGCGGCAGTATAGGCGATACGGTTACGAACAGCTATTTCACCTGGTATAATAATCGTGGTTTTTTTGGCGGCGGTATTGGAGCGATGTTCGATGGCACGGATCGAATTCGTTGTTACGGAACAGAAGCAATGGTGGACGGAACTTCCAAAACAATCGCGATTTCAGAAACGGTTACCGCAATCAGCAGCAAAAACTACAAGATTCTTGGACACTGTGCCTGGAACAATAGCTGGAGCTTCGGCGGTTTGGGAACATCCACGACCACGGCCGCGAATTGTGCCGCGTTTCGCAGTACGTCTGATGACACGTCCATGTATGTCTCGACATATACAACCTACATGTGGCGCGGCGATAACTACTGGAACGGTCGAAACGCTTCAACGGGTTTTCAGACCATACTTCCTCCAAACGGGCCTTCATGCACGACAAACAACTCCTTCTATCAAGGATACTTCACCGCGACAAGTAATCATTCCGGCGGAGTGAATACCCTTAAGGCCGATGGAAGTGTTCAGTTCATTTCGGAAACGATCAACTGCGGAAACCAGGGATATGTTCACATATCCGCGGCTGTTGGAACCTCCAGCGGGCCCCTTGCTCCAGAACCGTTTGGCGAAAGCCCTTACGGTATTTGGGGTGCCTTGGGTTCCATCAATGGGGGAGAATCGGTCTCGCTGTAGTCACGGACAGTAATTCTTGCTCAATGCCACATTCGTCCTCAGCCTCTGCGAGAGAAATACATGATCTGCGCAGGGGCCGTCTTGTTCGATTCCAAAACAATAAAATACATCGGACCTGCCCCACCATTTTAACCACCTGTCTGTGAACAGGAAAAAAGTTCCCAAAATATTTGTTTCATGCTGTTTTTTTCTTTCCAGTTTGTTATAATAATGTTATAATAATACTTGTGCAGGAAATATTTCGGTGCATAGAACAGACATTGCTGTTTGATAAAAACGGCGCTAAACAACAGTACTTACGTAACAAGGTGATAAGGAGACTTAAAAATGCAATGTCCAACATGTGGTGCTACTAATCCGGACGGTTCCCGGTTTTGTAAGGCTTGTGGAGCAGTTTGCGGCCAACAACCCCCCAGTAATTTTTCTGGCAATAATCCCCCGCAGGGCGGTTTTGCTCAACAGGGCGGTTATCCCCCGCAGGGAGGTTTTCCGCAACAAGGCGGTTTTCCGCAACAGGGAGGTTTTCCACCGCAGGGTGGCTATCCACAACCAGGAGCGTACGGCAATCCGTATGGAACGGCACCAACAATACCAGACTATACTGTCTTGGCTGTTTTGGAAATTTTGTTCTGTTGTCTCCCTCTTGGTGTTGTTGGACTCATCTATTCCATCAATGCCAATAGCGACAAAGGCGCCGGTCGGTTTGACGAAGCCATGAAAAAAGCAAAAGCCGCCAAAACGGTCCTTATCGTGGGCGCTGTTGGCACCGTCATTCTTCTGGTCTTTTATGTACTCATAATGGTATTGGGCGGAATGGCCGAAGGAATGTAATTCTGCCGGCAAAAAAGAACAGTATATAAACCAGTATATAAACACTGTACCCAACCAAAGAAAAAGAACCGCGCGAACAACCGTATGCAAAGACGAAAACTGATCGTACTGATACTGTTTCTGCTTGTGACTGTCGGTTGGGGGGGGATACTGTTTTACTTTTCACCGTTGGATAGCCCATGGTATCCACGGTGTCCTTTTCTATTATTAACCGGGTTATACTGTCCAGGCTGCGGTTCCACCCGGGCATGTTACTATATGCTTCATGGCGAATGGGGGCTCAGTTTGCGCTATCACCCAATGATTCTGCCCGTAATACCCCTGATGATCGTTCTTTTTTATCGGTTTTTCTACGAGGAAACGACCGGAAAAGAATGGAAAATCCCAGGGCTGTATACCATATCAATAATCCTCCTCATACTGTTTATCCTCTTTTTCGTTTTAAGAAATATTCCCGTTGCGTGCTTCGACCTGCTCCGTCCCCCCAAATAGCCTCAAAACAACTCGAAGACACGCAAACGCCCTGTTCAACATGACCTGTTCAACATGACCTGTTCAACATGACCTGTTCAACGCGGCCTGTTCCATCATATGAAAACATCACCACACAGAGATTGTCTTCAAAGAAACAACTTTGGCGAATGATACGGATTGGCCGGTACCCTGACGAAACTCTCGGCAGCGAAGTTCATATATTCCACCCTGTACAAATACCGGGCTGAAAACAGACATGACTTTGATAATTCGGGCCATGGTATGGGTGACAAAAGACCGTTTGCCCGATATAATAAGAGCGGAAAATTGAGTCGTTTTCAGTTGCCCGACATGGACACTTCCCGTCGGACAAGATATTTTATGATATTAAACAAGCAAATCAAGCAATCGCTCCACTGGTTGAAGTCATGGATAAGTTTACCACTTTTATTCCCGCCCTGTTTGCCCGGCAGAACCGCAAAGCAACACTGATCCTTTTGTACGCGCTCATCGCCATTACGATATGGAAATATCTTCCGGCCAGTCAGCCGTTTGCCGACGAAAACGGTATTCGGATTTTCCATCCGGACACGGCCATGACCTTTAACCAATTTACCGCAGGCATGACCAAGATATTTGGGGGCTTCCTGCTCATGGGAGTCGGTCCGGCACTCATTATTAAAGCGGTGTTTCGTGAATCACTTTACGACTACGGTCTGCAATGGGGAATTCCGATTCGCACGTTTCGGACCATGGCAATCATGCTTCCCTTTTTGGTCTTGGGAGCGTGGTTCGGATCGGGTAACCACGAGTTCTATCATTCTTATCCCTATAATCCTGCGGCAGGGTGCTCCTGGATGTGTTTTGTTCTTCACGCGTTGTCGCTTTTCTTTTTGTACTACCTTGCCTGGGAATTCATGTTCCGCGGCTTTGTGCAAAAAGGACTGGAACAATCATGCGGCCTGCCCAACGCCGTTTTGATTCAGGTTGCTCTGTCCACCATGCTTCATTACGGCTGCCCATCGTCTGAAGTCTGGGGAAGCCTTATCGGGGGGCTCTTTTGGGGATTTCTGGCGATACGGACCCAATCGATCGTCTCAGGCTGGGCACAACATGCCGCATTGGGAATTGCCATGGACGCCTTTCTCATTCTCCGCGTTTAAATAATCTCCGCGAAAAATAAGCCAAGGAAGTCGTTTCAGGTCGGCAGCAAGCGCGGTAACGACAAACACAAGACAAACTTACAAACGGATTTTTCGCCTGGGCAAGGCATTTATTCACGAACGAACATTCGCCCGCCGCGACAACCGTTGGGCCAAGCCTTGGCGGCTCTGCGGCTTTGCGTGACAAAAAATTACCAAACGCGATGATCGTTCATTTTGCGTGAAATACAGCAATTTTAAGCGGTTTTACGGATCACGCCCGCAATGGAGGTCACGCGACCGGAATTAGGGAGCGTTGGTACTCATGCGAACCGTTTTGGCCCTAATTGCGCTCGTTTCACTCGCTCCATATACGGGCTTGATGCATTTTCATCATACCCCAAATCAATATCCATGACGACCAACAAAGCCCGTAATGGAG
>JAQVID010000304.1 GCA_028695865.1 Thermoguttaceae bacterium
CCCACCACTTTGGTTTAAACTCTGTCAGCAGCAGTCTACTTTTCGCTCGAACTTGGCCCTTGAGGTGTAGATCCGTGTCGAACGGAATCGTCGGCGGGAGGGGGATTGAGGTGCGTTTGGTATTTTGTGCCGGTTTGAAGGGCGGCGGTCATCTCTTGGTACATTTTGCGAATGACGGCGTGCGAGGGGTATGTATCGCCGAGCGTTCCTTCTTCACCTTCCGATTCCGGGCAGAGTTCGCGCATGATTCGCATTCGGGATTCGTCGGCAAGGTCTTTGCGTTTGACAATCGGAAACGTACCCATGATGTAATCCAGAGCGTCAAGCGGCGCGGGAAAGAATTTCTTCAACTCCGCCAACTGTTCCGGGGTTTCCTCATATTCTTTCGCCTCCGACCAGTCGCCAAAACCGAGATAAAGCCCAAAATAGAGCGCGTCCAACTCGCAACGCAAAAGAAATCGACGCTCTTCATCCCATCGGAACGGATCGCCTGTATAGCCAAGTGATTCCGCAAAAGAACGCATGTCGTTCGATGTGTAGGTTAGTTCCAAAATTCGCGGAAGAATAAAGTCTATTATTGATTTATCGTTGTACGTATCGCATTTTAAAACTGGCAACTGCTTAACAATATAAAAATTAAGATTCACACCACCGACTTTTTGACGTGCGGAATAATCAAAAACATAACTATTTAACAAGCCATAAAAATAAGTATATAATTGTACTTCGACTTGACAATAAATCAATTGTAAACTGTTTCCAGATCCAGAAACAGGAAATAAAGATGGTATAAAGGTTCTCATATTTGTCGGGCTTGTGACGATAGAAAAACCGATTATCACAGGCATATTCCAATTGGGAAGTAATTTCCTCAAAAAATCCGAATGGGAAACCCAATACATAGGTATTGCCAAACGATTCTCGTCAAAATGCTCCTCTAATGTTATTGCTCTTGGTTGTGCTTGTCGTGCGACTGCCGTTGCGCTCCTTATAACATCGGCGGCTCTATGATCGTAAGAAGAGACCATCTTTCCCTCATACAACGGCCAATATTCCTCGGCACCGGGCTTGACGAAATGATTCCCTTCAAGGCGATAGCCCTGTTCTTCCATCTGCTCACGTATTCGAAACAGATTCGAATCGTTCGACATGTGAAACAGTGTTGAAAACTTAATTCCCCAAGGATTCACCTCACTTTTTTTCATTTTTGCTGTTTTGGATTTCCTGGTAGCCGCGTCGTCCGTCACCTCAATCTCTTTGATCAGAACGGGCACACGGCGATAGATTGCTTTCGTCAATTCGGCATCCTTAACACTTCTGAAAATCGGGCAAGTTCGCGTGTTCGGATTGATCATGGCAATATCGGACGGAGAAAGTCGAAATTGATGTCCTTCTTCGGTCAGGTCACTTATAGTCAAATTGAAAAACGCCAAGTCCGCACCTGCTTCAACCGGCCGATCCGAGCCACTCATCGTCAGAAGAGAAAATTTCATTCGACTGTTAACGGCAGGGAACAATTTCTTTCGATTCTCAAAATCGTAGAGATTGGCCAGAGAACGGGATTTCATTAAATCCTGAAAAAAGAATTTTGTAGTGTCGTCGGTGGCAATACCGCTTTGGACAATACATCCAACGCGACCGGTTGGTGAAATCAACTGCCGGTTCAATTCAGCAAAGATGGTATACGTATTGACATCGCCCCGACCACAAAGCGGGTATCGGGTCGAAAGTCGTATGAAATTACTTTTACATTCAGCATGTCGAAGATCGCATATAAAATCCGCAAACATTTCGGGGTATTCTTCTTTCAGACGCTTGATCATTTTTCCCCGTAAGTCTTTGTTTTTTGCATTGGCAATTTCGGGATCACGTTGGGAAAACCATTCTTTTTCCTGAAGTTTAACCCGTTCCCAAGGGGGATTTCCGATCACGACATCGAAGCCGGATTTGCCCTCGTTTGTAAAGACATCGGCGAATTCGAGGTACCAGTGGAAGAACTGATACTGTTCGAGCAATCGGTTTAATTCTTTTCTCATCCAAGGGAGAAGAAAGACCTGATCTTCCCGTTTGGCGCGATTGAGTATCTTTTGCGTAATGGGGAAATCGAATTCGTTAGTTTTTTTCCAGACGAAGGCGGCACACCAGAGGTCGGCTCTGAGTTTTTCGGTACGATAGTCGATCGAGCCGCAATAACGAATCCAGGCCTGTTCCTTCGCTTCATAATCATTTGCCGTTTCACTGGGGAGGATGTCGAACGAGCGAACCTGTTTATCGAGCGCCAATACCGATTGAAACGAAATTTCGCTTGCGTCAAAGTCGAATTGCTCCTGGCCATGAAGTTCCTCCTTGTTTCTTTTTTTGAAGTCGGAACAGTATGTTTTATCGTCCCCTTCGACAGGTTTAAACGCCTCGTCCGGAATCCCGACTTCGACGAGTTCGCGAGTGGCGCCGAGGAGCGAATTACCGCAGCGGATACGGTGATCGAGGAACATGAGCGCTTTGCCCGGCTCCATGGATTCGATCCAGAGCGAGACTTTACAGAGTTCAACAGCCATGGGGTTGATATCGACCCCATAGACGCAATGAGCGATGACGTCGCGAATGGACTGCTGAAGTACCGAAGGAGCGGGTTCTTCCTCACCGCTTCGCAATTGCGCGAGTCTTTTACCGAGTCGATGCGCGGCCCCGATAAGAAAATGTCCGCTTCCGCATGCGGTATCACAAACTTTGAGATTCAGCAGGGCGTTTTCTTTTTCGGCGGTTGTTTTCACCTTTTGAAGCGATTCTTCCAAGACCGGATCAAGGGCGGTCTCCAAGAGAGATTCGACCAATGTCGGAGGAGTATAGAAACTGCCGGAAGTCTTTCGTTCGTTCCCGACCGTTACGCTGAGATTGAAATGTTTTCCCTGAATTTCAGGGTGCATTTCCAGCAGCGATTCATAAACACTGCCAAGTTCCTCCGTTCCGATATTCCGATAATTGATTGGCTGGAATACATCGTTCATGGTCGTAAAGGTCAAAGTGCGTACGGCGGCCAGCAGGTCCGCATTGGTGAGTTTGCATTGATTCAGATCGGCGGTGAACTCGTCGCGAAAGAGCATGGAGCCGAAGGCCGGAATTCCGAGCAGAGACTGCCCCGAAGAGAGCCAATGAAAGGTTTTGTTCAATTGAATCCATAGGTCATTGTGTCGACTTCCGCGATTGCGACGGGCCAGAGATCGAATGCGTGAGAGGGAATAACTGTCACGATATAATTCCCGAATCTCGGGAGAGGTTTTTGACGTAAAGAGAAGATTGCGGTCTTCCGCAATGAGCAGAAAGATCATTCGATAGACGAGGCGGAGAATTTGCCGATAATAATCCTGCCGGTTCAGAGCTCCGGATCGCAGTTTTTGAAGCAATTCGGCATTATCCCGATGAGCGAGAAATCCGGCCCCCAATTTACTAATGGTCTGCTGAACACCGGATCGCAGGGTGTCCAAAGCGCGAACCCCGTCGTTTTTGGCGGTATTATGCCACTCTTCCAGCCAGCAGTCGGTATCGATAAAAGTCTCGGTTGATTTTTCCGCACCCGAATCTTGATCGTCTTCCTCTATTTCGAATTCAAGTTCATTTCTGCGTTTTTCCACGCGGGACTGATGAGTAAGCAGATAAAAGAGATAGAAATCACCATAGGAATCGGATTCCATCATGGCTTCGAGATCGAATTCGACGAAGGCTGCCCGAACGAAAGAGGCGTTATCGCGCAGAATCCGGAACTTGAGTCCATTACTAACGAACCCCCAGAGATGTTTTTCACTCTGATTCAAGAACTCCTGTACAAGCGAATGGGGAGAAATACGAGCGCCGGCTCTGTTTTCCAAATCGCGTGCATCGAGATTCTGCTTAAAGCTGACCAAATGAAGTGCGATGGGCTCTTTAACACAATGGGAAATGGGATACGACTTTTCCTTAATCACGGGAGACTCACGAAGTATCTCCGGGATGCCGTAATCCAGGAGTCGAAGCAGAGGAATTAGCCAGACTTGCCGGGTTAAAGAGGTTCCGTAATCGTCTGGGGATAATTCGTCTTTTTTTCGTTTGAAGATGGTCCAGCATGTTTTTAGTTTTGACCATGCTTCCGTAATTTTTTCGTTAAGACGTTCGCCGGGAACAAGGTGATAATCTTCGGGATGAAGACCGTTGATTTTGGAATCACCTGCGGCAATGGCCATGAGTATTTCCACGGGGAAAATTCCGCCTTCGGTCGTGATCGTTTTAAAACCGGAATCCAATTTTCGCGGTCGAATCGTTCTTTTAAACGAAATTCGGGAAGGGAGTACTTCTTTTTTTATCTTTGTTGTTTTTTTTGCCATGACAGTATTCTTTATTCTTTTTTTTCATTCATTCCGGTAAACAGACATAGATTCCCATCAGATCGGGAGGCAGTTCCGGTTGAACATCGATTTTTTGCGAATTGTTCAGAGCAGTACGCACCCGAAGGTGAGCATCGCGGAGCTGTTCTGCGCGAAGCCGAACAAATTCATCAAGATCGTTTCGCAGGTCCGAATAATGATCGAGTACTTCCTGAATACGTTTTTTGGCCATTTCAGGAAGGATGTTTCCGGAAGGATGCGCATCCGGAATGATCTGAACCTTTTCGGGCGAGAGCCAGACGGGTTTTTCGGGGGCTCCTTCGAATCCGACGACCTGTACATCCTCAGCCAGTAGAGGGATTGTCTCTTTTCCACGCTGCCGAATCAAATGAAAACGATACCGAAGCAGAATCAGGGTCGTTCTTTTGGCGACGGCGTTTGTCCGTATTACACCGCAGCGTTTTGCCAGCGGGTCAAGAGCGACCCGGTCGAGAGCCGTATTGACAATGTAGTCGGCCAGTCCTTCCACGAGCGGATGAGTTCGGGAAACGTACTCCATACCATTTTGCACCGGCATATCGAACCGGATATTCCACTGGTCGTATTCCGGCAGATAATCACGAAGAGTATCCGGAATTCCAGTCAGATTCACCGTCCAGCTTTCCTTTTCCCCTTCGCCGTGACAAGAAACGGAAGCGCCAGAATCTTTTAATACATTTATCGCAAAGTGCCGCACGTCTTGAGCCGCCCCAATGGATTCCCGCATGGCAACAAGTTCATTTTGATTTCGCCCACACGGTTGGAAAAACTGTCCTGCGCAAACATGGTTTGACTTCGTTTTTCCCGTTCGGTAATATTAT
>JAQVID010000305.1 GCA_028695865.1 Thermoguttaceae bacterium
CCGTTTGCGTGGTTGGATTTTTGGGGAATCGGCGTTGGCGTCAAATTTGCGCGACTCAATTTAGGGTATAATGAAAATTCATCAAGCCCGTATATGGAGCGAGTGAAACGAGCGCAATTAGGGAATGTGCGGTTCGAAGGTGTCCCAATATTCCGTAATTCCGGTCGTACGAGACCGGAATTACGGAATTGGTTTTTCGGGTGATCGTATAACAGGGGTACGGCCTGACGGCCGAACCCCTGCCTACCATACGGGAACCACTTGCGCGGTTGGATTTTTGGGGAATCGGCGTTGGCGTCAAATTTGCGTGACTCAATTTAGGGTATGATGAAAATTCATCAAGCCCGTATATGGAGCGAGTGAAACGAGCGCAATTAGGGAATGTGCGGTTCGAAGGTGTCCCAATATTCCGCAATTCCGGTCGTACGAGACCGGAATTACGGAATTGGTTTTTCGGGGGATCGTATAACAGGGGTACGGCCTGACGGCCGAACCCCTGCCTACCATACGGAAACCCCTACGGGGTTAGGATTTTCGGGGGAGAACCGTATAACAGGGGTACGGCTAACGCCGAACCGGGTGCCTACCATACGGAAACCACTTGCGCGGTTGGATTTTTGGGGAATCGGCGTTGGCGTCAAATTTGCGCGACTCAATTTAGGGTATGATGAAAATTCATCAAGCCCGTATATGGAGCGAGTGAAACGAGCGCAATTAGGGAATGTGCGGTTCGAAGGTGTCACAATATTCCGTAATTCCGGTCGTACGAGACCGGAATTACGGAATTGGTTTTTCGGGGGAACCGTATAACAGGGGTACGGCCTGACGGCCGAACCCCTGCCTACCATACGGGAACCCCTACGGGGTTAGGATTTTCGGGGGGGAACCGTATAACAGGGGTACGGCTAACGCCGAACCGGGTGCCTACCATACGGAAACCGTTTGCGTGGTTGGATTTTTGGGGAATCGGCGTTGGCGTCAAATTTGCGCGACTCAATTTAGGGTATAATGAAAATTCATCAAGCCCGTATATGGAGCGAGTGAAACGAGCGCAATTAGGGAATGAGCGGTTCGAAGGTGTCCCAATATTCCGTAATTCCGGTCGTACGAGACCGGAATTACGGAATTGGTTTTTCGGGTGATCGTATAACAGGGGTACGGCCTGACGGCCGAACCGGGTGCCTACCATACGGAAACCCCTACGGGGTTAGGATTTTCGGGGGGGGGAACCGTATAACAGGGGTACGGCTGGCGCCGAACCCCTGCTTACCATACGGGAACCCCTACGGGGTTGCTCCGCCGCAATACGCGGAGTGAAAAAACAGTGTTTTCGATTGTAAAAACCGGGGGGATATTTCGAAGTCGAAAAGTCGAACCGGGAGCAAGCTCCCGCGTTGCCCCTATTTAACGCACACAAAAGCGGCGGCAAGCCGCCGCACTCCAAAATGTCCCCTACGGGGTTAGGAAATTTTTGGCAAACATGATACGATTTCGGTGATCGCATTGCAGGGGTAGGCTGACGCGTAAGGGGCGTGTACCATACGGAAACCGCTTGCGCGGTTGCTCCGCTGCAATAGCGGAGTGAATCAAAACAACAGATGTGTCGCCCTGATCATATCATCGCGGTCGTCGCTGAATCATATGACACCAGAGCGACACGGCAGATCAATCAGTTGGCGACAATATCGACCATCGTCGAAGCTTGTGCGATTTGAGTACCACTGGCGTCAAGCAACGCAAATTTGACCTTGTACGTTCCACCGGCCAGGTCTTTCGGCAGTATCAATCGGCCAATGCCTTTCTTCTGATCGAATTTGGTTATTTCAGTCTGAGCCACTGTATTGCCGCCGCGTTTGACCAGCGACACTTGAACTTTGTTCTGCTCCGTCAGCGTACCGAACAAATTGACTTCAACCGGAACATATCCGCTTGCGGCGCGGCACGCGGCCGGTACACCAATTGTGCGTATAATCGGCTTCTTGAGCGAAACAAAGGCAATCTCGTCGAAATAGAATTTCAGGTCCGTTCCATTCTCGAAATTGGATTCCGAAATACAGCAGCGAAGACCGGAAAGAATCGCTTCACTTGAATTGATTCCATCATAGAACTTGCCGGAAATCGAATGACACGCTTCGAACCACGTTCCTTCAATCTCCAATTGTCTTGGGGTAACGCCAAAACCTTTTGCCGGCGGTCGCATGGAAAAGTGATACCCCAGCGGCGTTTCAACCGGTTTGCCGTCCGTTTTGCGGCTCGACTCGATTTTGCTTCGAATATAAAAGAAATCAAGACTCTTCATGGGCGGCATATCTTTGGGAGCACCGAAGTACATACCGGGCCAGCCCGCGGGATATTTGCCGTTTGCATTCCCAGTACCGTCGTTGATGGTATCGACCTTGATTTCCAGAAGAACTGTCTTGGGTTGCGTCGCGCCAGGTACATTCTCCGCAAGGGAAACAGTCGCTTCTTTTTCCGCTTGGCCCCAACCGAAGTTCTTGGCCTTTTCCGTCATAAGCGGGAACTTGACAAGATTGTCCGCTTTGAGTTCGCGGCGATAAATTTCGTCCAGCGAATCGGCCCCTTGCGTAATAATGCGCGGGTTGACAATGACGGACGGAGCCGTCTTTTGATTGGTTTCCGGCGATTTGTAAAGAGCTCGAACCAGCGTGGCCATTTGAAGACGGCGACCATCGAATTCGTCACTGGGCCACAGGTTTTCATTGAGGTATTTTTCTTCAACAATGATAGAATCCCAAATAGACTGCAAAAGCTGTTGGGCTTCTTTAACCGTTTTCATTACGGCAGGATCGGTGGAATCGGCGCGCCGAACAATTGCTTCTTCCAACGTGTACAGATATTGAAGATCGTAAATGCCCTCGCGGAAATTTTCCCAATACGTGGTTGTAATGACGTCATACGTTTCGGGATGGAAGATATTGGCCCCGCCGCTTCCTCGTTCGCGGAAGAAATGATTCGGGTTACCGTTTCGCCAAATCCACGGAATGAGCAGATTGAAACCGCTTCGCCACAGTCCAAAACCGTACGTCATGCGGCCACCCTTGCACATGATCACCATGTCTTTACGCTCATAGGAATTATGGTTCGGATAGCACCAGTAATCGGCCTTGTGTCCTTTGACGATTTCTTCATAGAGTGGCAAAAACGCCTGTGTTCCAAAAATATCGATGTAAGGATCAATCTTCTTGAAGCCCGGATTGGCCGGTTCCATCGTCGTGTAAGTCTTAAGTCCGGCTTTGTGGAACAGATCGTAAATACGGCAGCCATATTCGCACGTTATGGGATTGGAACTCAATTCGTCGAGAGGACCGAAAACCATTTCAGGATACTTCTTTTCGACCATTTCCTTCTTAAAGTCGTCAATTAACTTGCCCATATCGGCAAAATATTCGTCCGGCGGAAGCTTTTCCATATCCAGATGACTACCGAATTTGACCTTGTACTTCGATTCACAAAGCCAGGTGAACGGACCGCCAATAATGAGAAGCGGACCACGCATTCCGTTTTGTTTCATCAGGTCAAGAATGAAATCCAGGTTCTTGACCGCCAACTTTCCTTTGCCGTCCACGACTTCATAGCCAAGCGAAAGCGTTGGGCAAAAATCGAAACCATACTTGGCCATGGTACGAAATTCACGCGTTGTGACGTCACGAACCCAGGCTTCGTCTTTGTCTTTGTCCGGTTTGGCCTTGGGGTCAGGATTTTTGGGTGCCCGGGGGAAATAATAATAAGCGCTGTATCGCTTCTTGGGGTCCTGTTTCAGCGCGAAAGGAAACACTTCGAACGAAACAGGAACCGCAATGGCCTTATCGAAACCGTCGTGCGAAACGAGCACATTTCCGGTATACAAACCGCCCGGGGTTCCCTTGGGCGTTTGAATCGTCAAGCAGAATCGCTGCGGTTCGAACTTGGGGGCATCGCTCGTCGTGACGTTTTGAAGGTATTCGGGAAGACGTCGCCAGGCTCCTTTGGTACTGTAACCCGGATAGCAAATATCGCGATAGGTTACAAGCCGTACTTCAATGGCGCTCGACGGAATGACTTGATCGCCGCAACGCAGATCGCATGCCCGAACGTTGATGTTCTTCAGGTCCGTCAGAGGATACAACGCAAAATTGAGCGTTTCATACTGAAGCCAGGCACCGAATCCGGAAATATTCGCGATTCGTTCATAATCGAACGGTTTGGTTTCCGGATAAATCGCGTCGACCAGCGGACGACTGAACACAATCGCGCCGAATTCTTTTTCCTCGTCGGTCGCCGTTGGTTCCGGAGCCGTTTCCTGATAAGGAATTCGCTTCCAGTCTTCAAATGCCGAGTCGGACGGAGGAACGACTTTGCGCACCGTTTGTTCCGGGGCAGGCTTGGCTACCCGTTGAAACGTTGCTCCGGACGCCGAAACGCCAGGAAGGATCATCGCGATATAAATCGCGAAACACGACAGGATTCGTAACATATTGAAAGCCTCTTTCTGTTAAAGGGTCTGCTTTTGGTCAAGAAAGCCGGGCGGCACTCCAGACCCACTGTCTGGGTATTATAATAAAACGATTTTCTAATGTCAATGTTTAGACTCTTTTTTCGAGAAAATCGTCAGAATTAGATTATTTTTGAGGTCTTTGTTCGCGACAGTATGGTACTCAATACCGCTCCAATATTCTTTAGTCGCGATGGTCGATTGGTCCAAAGCCGATGTGTTTGCAATTGTATGAAAACTTGTATGAAAAATTGTATGAAATATTTTCCGGTTTTGCCGCGAAATCCGTCGTTTCAAATAATATGAGTGAATAATGCTTTTGAGGACGGGGTGAAACCAGACCGGTTATTTGGCCAAGCCACAGTTGGACAAGATTGTGAATTATGTCTTCCCGGGCCCTTGTCAAGATGGGAATAGATGTAATAATAAAGATTCTTTATTTCCCCTCGGGGGAATGGTCTGTAGAGTATGGAAGGAACGAAGATGAATGACGTGCTGTTGAACTGGCGAAATATTGGTATTTCGGCCCATATCGACTCCGGGAAGACAACCTTGAGCGAACGGATTCTCTATTACACGGGACGAACCCACAAAATGGGCGAAGTTCACGATGGCGGCGCGACCATGGACCACATGGAACTGGAGCAGGAGCGTGGTATTACGATTACCAGCGCCGCGACCAGTGTTCACTGGGACAACCACACGATAGATCGGAAGAG
>JAQVID010000306.1:0-1705 GCA_028695865.1 Thermoguttaceae bacterium
GTACAAGCTTTTCGAGGCGGGCAATCGAACAGAAGCGTTAACGAAAGTGGAATCGGCGTTGGAGCTTGACCCGGGCAACGTCGGGGCACTACTCCTGAAAAGAAGCCTTAAAGAAAGTCCCTCACCGTCAGTGAGTACGATGGCGTCAACAAGTAATCGCGAAGCTTTGCCTGTTCCGGACCGTCGTACCAGCCCGGAACCGGGTTCAACGACGACGACAAGTAAATTGGGCGAAGGTCAAACAGCGGGCGAGAAGAAGACGCTGAACATTAAGGGCATTGATTACACATTCTGCTGGTGCCCGGCAGGAAGTTTTACAATGGGTAGCCCGGAAACGGAAAAAGGCCGGTCAAGAAGTGAAACGCAACACGAGGTAACATTGAGCCGCGGTTTTTGGCTTTTGGAAAGTGAGGTAACGCAAGAGATGTGGGAAAGTGTCATGGGAAACAATCCGAGCAGCTTCAAGGGAGCGAAACTTCCGGTGGAGAAGGTGAGCTGGGAGGAGAGCAAGAAATTCTGCGAAGAGTTGAGCACACTATCGGGCGAGTCGATGCGATTACCGAGTGAGGCACAGTGGGAATACGCGTGCCGTGCGGGCACGAGCAGCCCGTACAGTTTTGGAGGAGCATTAAACGGAGACAAGGCGAACTGCAACGGTAATTATCCCTATGGCACAACGGAGGAGGGGAAATATTTGAAACGAACAAGAGAGATGAAATCCTATTCACCGAACGCGTGGGGGTTGTACGATATGCACGGCAATGTATGGGAATGGTGTCAGGATTGGTATGGCGATTACCCGAATCTTAGTGTAACGGACCCAACGGGTCAGGATAGCGGCTCGAGCCGGGTCCTTCGGGGCGGGGGCTGGAGCGACGACGCCGGGGACTGTCGGTCGGCGTACCGGGACGGGAATGATCCGGGCTACCGGCGCATCGTCTTGGGCTTCCGCTTGGCCTTAAGTTCGGCAAGTCCCAGCAGGTAGAGCGGAGCGAGTGGCCGTGGCGAAATCGGCGAGCGGCCCGGGACGGGCCAAGCTGCCGATGGAGCAGCGGTCACCGCGCAGCGAACAGGTGAACAAGCCAAGTATCTCCGCGGGGGGATTGTTAAGGGGGGCTCAGCCCCCCTTAACCGCATTTGCGGCGCCAGCGCGGCAGACACGAGATTCCCGCAAGCCCGTATATGGAGCGAGTGAAACGAGCGCAATTAGGGGGAGAGCGGTTCGAATTTGTGCCAATATTCCGTAATTCCGGTCGTGCGAGACCGGAATTACGGGGTTGGATTTTTTGGGGGATCGCATAACAGGGGTACGGCTGGTGCCGAACCCCTGCCTACCATACGGAACCCCCTACGGGGTTAGGATTTTTGGAAAATCACAATACAATTTCGCGGATCGTGTAACAGGGGTACGGCTAACGCGTAAGGGGCGTGTACCATACGGAAACCGTTTGCGGGGTTGGGATTTTTGGGGAACCGGCGCTGGCAGCAATTTTCGTGACACATTCCTATACGGGTTTTGTTGGTCGTGATGGACCTCAATTTGGGACGCGATGAAAATTTTTCAAGCCCGTATATGGAGCGAGTGAAACGAGCGCAATTAGGGGGAGAGCGGTTCGAAGGTGTCACAATATCCCGTAATTCCGGTCGTGCGAGACCGGAATTACGGGGTTGGATTTTTTGGGGGATCGCATAACAGGGGTACGGC
>JAQVID010000306.1:1805-5195 GCA_028695865.1 Thermoguttaceae bacterium
AACCGCGCAAGCGGACATTTTGGAGTGCGGCGGCTTGCCGCCGCTTTTGTGTGCGTTAAATAAGGGTAACGCGGGAGCTTGCTCCCGGCCCGACCTTTCGACATCGAAATATCCCCCCGGTTTTTACAATCGAAAACCTGGGCTTTTATTCTCGTAAGCGCGAACACTGTTTTTGCACTCCGTGGAGAGGGACAACGTTTAATCCAAAGCGGTGGCAAGCCCCCGCACTCCATATCGCGTGGAGTGATTTTAATCGTATCGCTTCGACGTGTACGCATAGAAGACGAAATCGCCGGAATCGCGGCGCTACCGTACAACCCTGCTTTTTCACCCCGCGTATTGCGGCGGAGTAACCCCTACGGGGTTGGATTTTTGGGGAATCGGCGTTGGCGGCAAATTTGCGTGACTCAATTTGGGACGCGATGAAAATTTTTCAAGCCCGTATATGGAGCGAGTGAAACGAGCGCAATTAGGGGGAGAGCGGTTCGAAGGTGTCACAATATCCCGTAATTCCGGTCGTGCGAGACCGGAATTACGGGGTTGGATTTTTTGGGGGATCGCATAACAGGGGTACGGCCTGACGGCCGAACCCCTGCCTACCATACGGAAACCCCTACGGGGTTGGGATTTTTGGGGAACCGGCGCTGGCGGTAATTTTCGTGACACAATTTGGGACGCGATGAAAATTTTTCAAGCCCGTATATGGAGCGAGTGAAACGAGCGCAATTAGGGGGAGAGCGGTTCGAATGAGTCGCAATATTCCGTAATTCCGGTCGTGCGAGACCGGAATTACGGGGTTGGATTTTTTGGGGGATCGCATAACAGGGGTACGGCCTGACGGCCGAACCGGGTGCCTACCATACGGAAACCCCTACGGGTTTGGGAGTTTTGGGGAACACGATACGATTTCGGCGATCGCGTTGCAGGGGTACAGCCTGGCGGCCGAAGCGGGTGCCTATCGTGCGGAAAGCGCTTGCGCGGTTAGATTTTTTTACAAATCACCATATAATTTCGCCCAGCCCCACAACACAAAAGCGCAAGTAAAAGAGGTTCATGCCTGAATGTCGGGCAAATGACGATAAAAACCGCCTGCGTCGAGTCCATAACCGGCGACGAAAAGGTTCGCGACTTGAAAGCCAACGTGGTCACAGTGAATGTCGATTTCTCTTCGCTCAAACTTGTCGAGTAAAACGACGCTGCGAATTTCCCGGGCTTGCCTCTGCTTGAAATAGTCGTACAGGAATGCCATACTGCGGCCGGTGTCGATAATATCTTCGACAATAAGAACACGTCTGTCCTGAGGCGAAGAGTCCGGCTCCGTCTTGATTTGAACAACACCACTGGAAACATGTGAGCTGCCGTAACTGCTGATACGCATCAGGTCTATTTCAACCGGAAATTCGAAAGAGCGCATCAGATCGGCTAAAAACGGAAATGCTCCATTCAAAATCCCGACGACCAACACAGGCTGCCGATCATTGTACGGTAAGTAATGGTCGTTAATTTCGCCGGCCAAACGGTGTACGGCTTGAGCGATTTGATTACGGTCAAAAAGTACTTGCATAAAAAACCTCTTGGCAAAATCGGTGATTGTCTTTCGTGTTATCGACTCTTTGTTTTTCTGATTTGCTCCCGGGACGACCTTCACAGCGGAGGCTTTCAAACCAACTGCGCCCAAGCCACACCACAAGCGTTCACACAACGCGAAAACGCAATGGGAACCAACATGACCATTTCAGCCAAATCGCGTCTTATCATCATTGTTTTTTTTCGTTTCCAGAATGTTCTGATAGAGCTTGCGTATTTGTTCGGTCATGTAATGATGATCGAATTGTCGGGCAAACAGACTTCTTCCTTTGTTTCCAAATTGCGCGCGCAGCTGCGGATTGACCGCCAGTTCAATAATGCGCGCGGCCAATTGAGTCGTGTCTTTCGGGGGAAGTAAAAAACCTGTGAGCCCATCGAGTACGACTTCCCGGGCACCATCCACATCGTAACTGATTACCGGCTTGCCACAGAGCAAACCTTGCGGCAAAACGCGGGCCAAACCTTCCCGTAAACTGGTGTGAACAACAATGTCCATGGCGGAGAACATTGCCGGCATTTCCTCCGGTGGGATCAGTCCGGCGAAAACAAAATGCTCGGCCAGTCCCGCTTTTTCGATCTTATGTGAAAGTTCTTCCCGCAGAATGCCGTCTCCCACAAAAAAGAAACAGACCTGAGGAGCTTGTCGAACAACTTCCCGGGCCGCTTCGATGACATATTCGTGCCCCTTGAGATGAAACAGACGGGCAACTTTACCGACCACTACCTGATCGTCACGAAAACCAAAACGTCGGCGAGTTGCGTCGCGCAGCGTTTGACTCCGCAAAAAAGTCTCTGTCTCCATCCCACTGTAGATTGTGGTGAATTTTTCACGTGGCGCGACTTTACCGGCGACCATCAGTTCTGTCATGGCATCGGCAACAGAAACAAACGCGTCGCAACGGGCCGCCGCGGCTCGTTCGCACTGACGATAAAACCAATGCGTTATGGGGTTTTGCCAGGGATAAAACGGTGCTCCGTGTACCGTATGGACAATCGCGGGTACGCCCAGCGAACAGGCGGCATAACGACCGAGAATGCCTGCTTTCGCACTGTGTGTATGCACGACATCAGGACGAAAGAATCGCAGAACGGATTTGATTTGTCGATACGCGCTGTATTCGCGAAAAGGATTAATCGCTCTTTGCAAAGAAGGGACAAGAGAACAGGGACCCGCTCCGTCTTTGACCTGGTCAGGCGGCATGCCCAGTTCTTCGAGTGAACGTTTCCAAGACACGTCACGGCCAGTCCGTTCCATGAGTGTTCCTTCCGGACCAATCGCCGGGCCGGTGATCAGAAGCACGGTATCACCATAATCGCCAATGAGGTCCTCGCAGTTGAGAACCGTATTTTCCTGGGCTCCTCCAATGACCAGTCGGGTAATGATGTGCGCTACCCGCATGAAAACCTCCGTATAATAAAACAGGACGGTCGTGGTCAACCGTCCCGCATGCTCGTTATTACTTTGCGAATCTTGTGCTACCGATTTTCGGCGACTCATTCCCGTTTGCCCTTGGAAAACGGAGACGTTTCAGGCCGAATGAACTCATTACTTATTGATCAGGCTGAAGAGATTTCCCACCGTCTCAAGTATCGTGCCGGAAAGCGGGAACGGTTCACCCCAACTCCAGATAACGCGAATGAGTTCGTAAACCGCCATGGCCGACGGAATTAAAATGATCAAGCTTGGAACCAGTAAAAGCAATACTTCCAGGCCGGAATATTTTGCTTCTCGTTTGCAACCTTTGCCTGCGTTGTAAGAGCACCCTTCTGTTTCCACAACCGGCATGGGCGCGGCCGCGAAAT
>JAQVID010000307.1 GCA_028695865.1 Thermoguttaceae bacterium
TTCGACAGTTGCACAAACGGCTCGAAAATCTTTTTCTGATCGGCTTCGGACATGCCAATACCGGTATCCGCAAACTTGAGCAATAAAGAGCCCGCGGAAAAACTCAACCGGGAAAACTCCACAGAAACGGTAACGCGCCCCTCTTCTGGCGTAAATTTGACGGCATTGCCGATCAGGTTAAAGAAGATTTGCCGCATGCGAATTTGGTCAACCATGAGCGGCGGCATATCCTCATCGATCATGACATCGAGTTGAACATTTTTCTGTTTGGCAACATATTGGAACGTGCGACAAATTTCCTTGCAAAAGGCCGGGAAATTGATACGTTCGGGAATAAGCTGCATTTGTCCGGCTTCCAGTTTGGAAAGGTCGAGGATATCGTTGATAAGCCGAAGCAAAGCATTACTGGCGACATGGATATTATCGATATATTCAGCCTGCGTTTCGTCGGCCATTTCAGAGTCTTTCAATATCTCGGTAAAACCGATCACCGCGTTGAGCGGCGTACGAATCTCATGACTCATGGAGGCCAGGAAGAAGCTTTTGGCCTGTTCCGCTGCCTGTGCCCGCTTGGCCGCGACATCCAATTTTTGTCTGCTTTCCTGACGGGACAACAAAATTTCGAAGAACTTTTTGGCATTCGTCATGAAGTCGGCATTATTCTGGCTCAAGGGTGTTGCCTTGGCATACATAATACCGACCGCGCCCCAAAGGTGTCCGTCACAATAAATGGGAATCTCATAGCACGACCGCATTGGATAATCGCCGTGCAGCAGAAACGCCCAACTGCCCAAAATATCGTCTGCCGCCGTCTTGGCCGTATCCTCTATATGCAGCGGTTTATCCTGTTTCAAGAGCAAATACCATTCCTCGTTGGGGCCAAAGGGAACTTCAGACACATCGCTGTCACTGAAATTACTGTCCATGGTTAACTTGCCCCACGTGCGGGCGGCATCTGAATCTTCATTCAGCTCTGCCATAAAGGCAACGTCCGCGCCGGTGTGCTTTCTGATAATATCGAGCAAATGTCGTATGGCCACAAGGACATCCTCGTCACCCACCATATACCGCAGACATTCCGCGGTATCCAATTGAGTTTCCAAAGCGGTAATCAACTCGTTTCGGTGCTGGACGCGAGTCATAATCAGCGAAACGACCCGGGCAGCGGAACGGACAAACGATTCATCCTGTAATCGAAACGTTTTTTTCGAATCGTCGCCATAGACAATGCCAAGGGCCCCCTGGATTTTTTCATTGGTTTCGAGTGCGGCGACCCAAAGTGAACGAACCTGATACACTTCTTCGATGGCCGGCCACGAGCTGTCAAGTCGGGCACGAGCCTCATCGGCAGTAAAATCAGGCCACCCTACGACGTATTTTTCTTTCAGTTCGGTAAACCAGAGCGAATTCTGGTCAAAAGCAAGTGGAGGAGCCCCCATAAGAAAAGGATGATCTTCCGCCGCACTGGCTTCGGCCAAAGCGGTCGCCTGCTTCTTTTCCGAATCGAACAGCATGACATAGCAATGAGATGCCCCCAAGTACGAACGAATGGAATCCAATATCTCCTTGAAAGGAACATCCATGTAATCGCTAGCCATGAAGATTGCGAGGCATTCGTTCAGCGCGGTACGCTCGGCCAACTGCCAGGCCTGCTCCTCCTGGGCCTGAAGAAGGGCCTGTGTCTGTCGCGAACGATTGGCTGCCATTAAAATACAATTGCAAATGGCGCGAAGAGTCCGGACTTCGTATTCCGTGAAAACGTGCGGGCCCGGGAATGAAATAATCATCACTCCATACAATTGATCATTTTCAAGAATCGGGGTACCGATCAGGGCCATGTTGCGATATTCAGGATGGTGTTCGAAAAGAGGCTCCAGTAACACATCGTTGCCCATTCGTTCAAACTTGACGAGTTCATTCCTGCGCAGGCGGTCCACATAAAGACTCCAATAGTGTTCGTGCAAGGCAATGGATTGCTTACTGACATGATAATTGGGGTCCACATCGGTGTCTTGCAAGTAGCGCAGAGCTCCTTCGTCGTCACATTTGGCGAAGATCACTCTTCGGCAATTCAATATTCCGGTCGTCGCTTCGCCGATGTGGTCCAGGACTTTACTGAAGTCGGGTTCATCAACGACCCTGGCGAGAATTTGGGCGCAAATTTCGGCCAATCGCAAACTCTGTTCACGTTCGGTAACATCAAAAGCGATACCAATCAACAGGGAGCGGTTTTTCGGTCCGGTAATCGGCATTTCGATTTTTTCCATGTCGCAAATGATACCATGGGCATCCGGCATACTGATGCGCATGTGACTGACGGTGCGATCCTGAAGAATTCGTTGCTCGTCCGCGAGATACTTGGCAATGGCGTGACTCGGTTTGCACACTTCTTCGGTCGTCTTGCCGACGAATGCTTTTTCCGGAAGGCCAAAAAAATCGGCATTGGCCTTATTGCACATGATATAACGGCAATCATTATCGACATCTTTCACGAAGAAACGGACGGGCAGTTCATCCATAACCCGTTTCCACATAAGCGAGCTTTCCTTAACCTCTTCAGAAGCCTCAACCAGCTCGGTTACATCGGAGGTCACACCGTATACATGATCACCGTCGCGAGTAAGAACGCACTTGTAATAGCGACGTTTACCGAACCAATCCGTCCGGAAATTGACTGCAATTTCACCGATTTGTTTTTCGTAGAAAACTTCAAGTTTCCGCAAGGTTATTTGAATATCTTCCGGCACAACCCATTCTTCCGGGGAAAGAGCTTTTCCGTCGACGTGAGGAATGAGTTCCTTGAATAATCCGTTGGTTGTCGAGATTTGCCGATCTTCGCCCAGTTCAAAAGTAAAGCAGCGGGTCATGCGACAGCCCACTTGCAGCTGATTCCGCGAAGCCTGTATCTGTTCTCGCTGTTCCACCAATTCCGTAATATCGACGGACATGCCGATCAGGATGCGTTCCCCGTCAAAATTCGTTCCGCTCATTTTCACGGCACGAAAATGGTATGTCTTGTTATCCGACCCGGATAACGTTTCAATAATATCGATCGGCTTGCCCGTTTCCATGACCGTGATGTCTGCGTCACGAAACACCTTGACCTCTTGAGGTCGGCAGAAAATTTCTTCGTCTGTATGACCCAGGATTTCGCTTTCCGTTTTCCCGAACAATTTGCAAAAATTATCGTTACATTGAATATAACGAAAATCACGATCCGCCGCCTTGATATACAAAATAATCGGCATGGCGGCAAAGGCGTTGTTGAGCAGTGTTCGAGCCGCGTTTCGCTCTTCTTCCGCCTTCTTCCCCGACGAAATATCGACGGCAAGTCCTATGAGCAGGCGTTTTCCCCGGGCATCGGTAAACGGCATTTTAACCGTCTGGAAATGGTAATATTTGTGTGCCCCTTGCGATTCTTCATAAAACTCCTGAACTTTTCCTTCGGCCATGATTTTATCGTCCCACAGCCGAAAGTGTTCCTTTTCCTCCTGACACGGAATGAACTCCATGTCGGTATGGCCAACAATCTCTGCCTTCGGACGTCCAATGTAATTCGCGAAATTATCATTACACTGAACATAGCGAAAATCGTCGTCCGCCGACTTCACGAACATGAGAATCGGCATGGCTTCCACCACCTGTTCCCACAAAGCTCGCGAAGAATCCCGCTCGTATTCAAGTTCCTTGTCGAGTGTAATATCCTGAATAATACCTACCATCACATCGGCGTCTTTGGCGTCCCGGACAGCATAGCGGCGATAATACCTGGTTTTTCCGTCACAGATCACTCGGTAAGTTGCAAGGAAACGGTCGATTTCACCTGCGGCGAATTTTTCGTATTCCCTGTCCACTTGCTCACAATCTTCAGCACAAATCCAATCTTTCGGAAGAACCGCTTTACCATCGACGATCGGCCAATATTGACGGAGTCGTTCCACGTCGCCCAGCACCTGACGCGTTGGAATGTGCATTCGGAACGGCATCAACTTCGCAATATCGGCGGTAAGATTCCACAGGGCGACAGAATCACGAAGCTCTTCGCGGTATTTATATTCCCCGGTAATGTCCCGGAAAATCATTACGGCACCGATAATTTCGTTATTAAGATTGCGAATGGGACCGGCACAGTCGGCGATATGGTATCGATTTCCGTCAAAAGAAAGCAGGTCGGCATCGCTCCCCAATTCCGCAATTTCACCGGAAGTCAAAGCCTTGACAAGCGGCGATACCACCGGCGTATCGCTCGACAAATTGACGATGCGAAAAACTTCTTCATGCGGCTTGCCTTTGGCCTGCGCCGAAGACATACCGATCAAATGTTCCGCAACCGGATTGAGTAGTTGAATGCTGCCATGTTCATCGGTAATCAAAACACCATCGCCAATCGACTGAATGGTCAAGCGGAACATTTCTTCATGTTTTTGTGCTTCATCGCGACTGTTTTTCAATTCGGTGACGTCCATCGACATGCCAATCAAAAGCATTTGACCATTTGCGTCTTTGATCGACATTTTGACGGTTTGAATATGACGCAATTGTCCATGAACATCTTGGGCACTCTCTTGAAACTTGCGAGGACGGCCGCTTGCCATGACCTGACGATCTATCTCGCGAAACTCCTGGGCATCTTGAGGGCGATTAAATAATTCGGCGTCCGTGCGACCGACGACCTCTTCGGGACTTCGACCAACAAGCGCGGCGAAATCACGATTGCACTTGATGTATCGGAAATCGTCGTCTTCCGCTTTGACAAACATCATAACGGGCGAATGATCGATCACATTCTTCCACAACTGCTGAACCGTATCACGTTGCGATTCAGCTTCTTTTGTCTCCGTGACATCGTGTACAATTCCAACCATCATGTCCGGATCGTCGGCGTCCCGAACGGCGTAACAGACAAAATACCGGGTAACACCATTTTGAATGACACGGTAATTGACCCAAAAGTGATCGTTCAGTCCGTTTGCAAAATCATCATGCGCTTTTTCCACCACAGGCGCGTCTTCCGGACAAACCCAATCGCAAACGGGAGCGGCCACACCATTTTCAACACGCCAGAAGAGTCCCAACAGATCGGCATCGCCACAGACGCGCCGGGTGGGAACATGCATCTGAAAAGAACGTATTTTCGCGATACGGGCAGCCGCGTTCCATTTTGTCAGGGACCGTTGCAACTCTTTGCGGCGG
>JAQVID010000308.1 GCA_028695865.1 Thermoguttaceae bacterium
TTAAAGCCGACGAAGGTCCTGCCGCGGAAATTCGCATACGATATCGAACAAGCGGTGATCCTCTTGTCTTCAAAGGCGGCGCGTACTCCGGTGCCATCAAGGGGCAGGAACGCCAGGTCTTTGTGATGACACCAGATACAAGGCTTGAAATCGAAACGGTCGGTGCTGATTCCCGTGCAACGGTTACCGCGTCCGAAGGGCTCCAGGCCATGTTTACCCAAGGTAAAATTATCGTTACGGCCCAACAGAAAAGCAATAGCGGTACTGCCGCCGCGACAGACCGGAAAAACATGCTGGGTGAAATTGTTCTTACAAGCGGAGGCAATACGAAACGGGCAACAATTCTTTGCGCCCATGGAATCAGGCTTTTAAGTGCAGAACAGGCGGAACTTTCCGGGGGGGCATATCTTTCCGGAGCCGACGATCGAACGGTTATGCCGGTTGTTCATTTTCGCGACGTGAATAGTTTTTGCACTTTCAAAATGCAAGAGCAACTCCAGGGGCCGTATGCCGTCTTTTCTTTGATTCGCCCCCCGCAGCGGCATTACAAAACGGTGCCCGCCGCGTTGTTGAAACTCAAAAACAGGAAAGGCGATAGTGAAACCATTGGTTCACTCATCAATTCAGCGACGGAGTTTTTTAAAGCCGGTTACGGAAAAGATTTATCCCGATTCAAATGGGACTATCCAACCAAAGGCTCTTATCCCTATCAGATACTTAAGACAATGGAACTCCCACCCAATGGTATTCTAACACTTATTCCCAATGATCCAAAAGTTGAATTTGCGGCGCTGCTGCTGGTTCCGGCAGACGATGAGGCATTTGTCCGGACACTGGTCAAAGCGCTAAACGGGCTGAACCATGACCCGTTTACCGCAAAGAGCGGTCTGTTTTGAGTGCTTTTGACGGAATTATTGTCCGAGCGGGAGAAAACTCCCGCTTTTTTGGGATACTCATACAGTAATAAGCATTCAATAAGTCTTCGTTTTGCCCACAAAAACAAATTTTTTGTACTTAACCTGCCTGCCCCTTGTTTTTTTTGCTCGTTTATGCTAATATCGTTATAGATCAGTGTTAGTCGGCAACCGGAACGGGATTTGCTGGAAACATGTTACATATTCGGTTTTATTAACCAATAATACGAATGTGTGTTAGAAACGCGTTTGCGACTAAAGGAGGTTGATGATGAGAAATCTTTTTGTTAAGCAAAGGGGAAAGGGGAGTGTCCGCTCTTTGGGGTATTCTTTCAAGACCCGTGCTTTCACTCTTGTGGAACTTTTGGTTGTTATCGCGATCATTGGTATTTTGATCGCATTGCTTTTACCGGCGGTTCAGGCGGCTCGTGAAGCGGCCCGACGCATGGAATGTACGAATAAACTTAAACAAATCGGGTTGTCGCAGCAGAATTTTCACGACGTCCACGGTTATTTACCCAATCGTATTATTCAGCACTGTTACGGCTTCGAAAAGTGGTACAACTGGAACTCGGGTTACAACTGCTATCAGGGTACGCTCTATGGTTGGCTTGTTCCTTCGCTTCCGTTCATTGAACGATCAGCGGTTTATGACGCTGTATTCACACGGCTTGAACAGGCAAAAGCAGACACAGCGGTTAGTCCTTACTCGACGACAGGCACTACTGCGGATTGCCCGTTTACCCAAGGAATTGACGCGCTATGGTGTCCTTCAGACCCGGAAGGCCGGGTCGATGCCGGGTTCTGCCCCACAAGTTACCGCGGAAATGTGGGCGACATGATTTTTCCCACCAGCCAAGGTCCGCTGAATCCACGCGGTGTATATCAATCGGGCTTGGGAAATAATATTGTCAACTTTGCCAAAATTGTGGACGGAACAAGTAATACAATCATGGCCAGTGAAGGAACCATTATTCGGGTGAACAATATCAATGGTGTGGGAGTGAAGAATCCTTACCGGGGAGGACTGGCTCCCGCGTCAAGCCTGAATACCGGTTCGAACGCGTCGCTCTGTATTGCCGCTGGAAAGGCCGATCCCACTGATACCAACTTGATAGAAGCACCATTCATTATTTCCGGTAACACGCGTCAGCCTGGATTTCTTTATGCAAGTGGGCACAACCAAACAATTTTCGAGACCTGTGTTGCGCCCAATACGCCGTTTTGCAGCGGGACCCAATGGCCGGACGATAACCTTTGTATGGGGACGGCGAGCAGTTATCATCGGGGCGGGGTCAACGCGGTTTATGTGGACGGGTCGGTTCATTTTATTTCCGACACGATCAACGCGGGTGACCCGTCAGCCAATGTCAATTCGAAAACCGGGTTGACGGGCAACCAGTACACATATATTGGTGAATCCCTTTGGGGGATTTGGGGAGCTCTCGGTTCTATTTGCGGCGGTGAATCGGTTACGCTCTAGAGAGCCCATTTTTTGAAAGCGGGAGAAAAGCTCCCGCTTTTTTTGGGAATACTCAAACAAGAATAAGTATTCAACAAGCATTCTATTCGCATTCTATTCGCATTCTATTTGCCTGCAAAAAAATCTTTTTGTACATATCCTGCTTGTCCACTTGATTTTTCTGTCTGTTTGTGCTAATATCATTATTAATGAGTGGTAGTCGGCAACCGTAACCGGGTTTGCTGGAAATACATGACATACTATGTCTTATTGAGTCAATAACGCACATTTGTACTAAAACGCGTTTGCGACTAAAGGAGGTTGATGATGAGAAATCTTTTTGTTAAGCAAAGGGGAAAGGGGAGTGTCCGCTCCTTGGGTCATTCTTTCAAGACCCGCGCTTTTACTCTTGTGGAACTTTTGGTCGTGATTGCGATCATCGGAATTTTGATCGCGCTGCTTTTACCGGCGGTTCAGGCGGCTCGCGAAGCGGCACGACGCATGCAGTGCACGAACAATCTCAAACAACTCGGTTTGGGAATGCACAACTATCATGACGTGTATAACTGTTTTCCCCGGGGGATTACACTTGCCAGTCAAAGAGGTACGGCGACGTGGGGAGATACAAACAAAAGTTGGAACTGGCGTGTGACGGTCCTTCCCTTTATTGAACAGCAGGCTCTTTATTCGAGTCTGGATTTTAACAGTACGTTTCGGGCGCAAAATATCTCAGCCGCGGCGCGAAATTCGGTATTATATAACAAAGTGATCAACGCTTTTGTTTGTCCGTCCAATCCATCGGAACCGCTTTCTGACAGGGTGGGGTTTCAGCCTTCAGTTACGTCAACCATGATGAATGTGGGGGGGGACGGTGTCAGTATGCTCATGGTTGCCGATTACGTTGGTATTTCCGGAGCTTATCTTGACCCTGTCCCGGGCGATCCGGCCGCGACGACGAATGGCCGTGACGACGTCTTGTATTTGAGCAACAGCAATTATTATTACGCGGATTCCGGTATGCTTCTGCTTAACGAGTCGAGTTCGGTTGCCACCGTGCTTGATGGAACGAGTAATACGCTCATGATCGGTGAGCAGTCGGGCGAGTTGCAGTATGGCGGCAGAATTGTCCGCATTGCGTGCAATTCGCAGGGAGCCTGGTACGGCGGGCATTTCGATTCGCCCAGTGGTCCTTCCATGGAGGGCGCCCCGATGCGTCGTGAACTTACCGTGAGAAAACTGAATGAGTATTACAGTCCCAAAAAAATGAATTGTTATTCCGGTGGGTTGGCGGTTGTTCGAACGCCAATCAACCCGGGTACTATTGCCAATAACTGTACCGGTATAAACGGAACCGCCGTTCCGATTCATTCGCAGCATTCGGGCGGAGCCAATCTCCTTTTGGGTGATGGTTCGGTGAAATTCCTGTCGGCCACGCTTGATTTTTATGTTCTTCGGCTTATGTGCAGTGGAAACGAAGGCGGAACCGCGTCACTTTAAACGCAAGGGATACCATGTATAAAAAAACAAGGATTATGTTCGTTTCAGTGTTCTGTTTGGCGATGTTATTGGCAGTTGTGCCCGGCTGCGGACCGAAAGCTCCCGCAACGGGAAAAGTGTCCGGCAAAGTCACGCTCAAAGGTGCTCCTGTGACGACTGGATCAATTTCGCTTTATTCGCTTGCAAAGGGAACCGGGGCGTCGTCGGAGTTCGACGCTCAGGGAAATTTCAAAATGGACAAGGTACCGCTTGGCAAATATGCCGTGGCCGTTGAGCCTCCCATTCCCGAGATCGTCGTCGGTGGTCCTCCGAAAAAGATTGAGGGAATCAAGGTTCCCGACAAGTATGCCGATGCCGCGACCAGCGGTCTTTCTGTTGAAGTCAAGGAAGGCGATAATCGTCTTGATCTTGAGCTGAAGTAGAAATACGCTCCCCGCGCTGCTTTCCGGCACGGCCTGCTGCGTCAGCAGTCTGTGCCAAACCTTTTTACTACCGATTCTTCATTTTTCGGTAACTCGCTCCCCGTTTACCTTCGGAAAACGGGGGGACTTCTGGCCGCACAACACGAAAAATCAGACAAACCTTTTTACTACCGATTCTTCAATAGTCGGTAACTCACTCCCCGTTTACCTTCGGAAAACGGGGGGACTTCTGGCCGCACAACACGAAAAACAACACGACAAATCAGGTACATGTGGTATGCGATCTGATTGTGCGTGCCGCTTATCTGTAGATTATGGTTCGGGCAGAAGCGGCGGCTGGGAGTCCTTGGGGTCCAACGTTGGTACGTTTGAAGGCGGCACCGCGGCAGGTACCGCTTGTACCTGGCCTGGAGTCGCTGACTCTGTGGCGGGAAGCGGTACCAAACCGGTTTGCGACGATGCCCCACTTGTTTGAGGAACTTGCGATGTCTGCGGCTGTGTCTGCGGCTGCGACTGCGGCGGTTGTGTCTGTGCCGGCTGCGTCTGGCCCGGCTGCGACTGCTGCGCCGGATTCTGTGCCGGTTTATTACCCGACTGTTGGGGCGAAGCATATTCCGCGACCATCTGAACGAGTTTTTTCGCGTCGTCCGGAATGCCATTCATATAATAAGAATTAGCTTCGGATGGATTGATTTCCATGACGCACCCGTCGAGCGAGACGCCCAGGAAGATACCACGGCTTTTGGACCAGGAGTATATTTCCGAGGTCAGCAGAATATCGGTCGAGGCTGAAGTTTGACGCCCGACCGGACCTGCCGCGACATTGGCATCAGCCCCAATGGTAAATCGTCCGGCCAGCGCGGCTTCAACACTTCGTCGGGAGCAGAAGACGAGAATA
>JAQVID010000309.1 GCA_028695865.1 Thermoguttaceae bacterium
GAAATGTATTGTGATAGTTTAAAAATCCCAACACGGCAAGCCCGTATATGGAGCGAGTGAAACGAGCGCAATTAGGGCCAGAGCGGTTTGAATCAATACCAGCATTCCCTAATTCCGGTCGCGTACGACCTCCATTACGGGCTTGTCTATCTTATCAAAACGAGCAAATAAATCATACCACCCTGTGAACGGGGGGAAAATCACATAACAGGGGCTTGCGCGTAACGATTATACCGACAAAAGAACTTTGTCATCGTTCTGATTCTTTTTTCGGAAAGACTTGCGATATGAGCGAGTTGTGATTATAATATATATTGGCTGCTCTTTCGCAAAGGTTCTGTCAAGGCGGTGTTCGCTTTGGTGTTACGCGAAAGGACAAACCTGAAAGGACACCGATTCCACGAGTTTTCGTGTTGCGTGGCCTGAATGCTTCCGCTTTCGGAAAGAAAACGGGGTGTGAATCAGGCAAAACGGGGTATCGGTCGTGTAAACATGTTTCATTCCCCAATTATTTATTGAGAACAAAGAGGTTATTATGTCCCAATCTCAACCTTCCACTTCCCCGCAAGCCACTGCGACGAACAATCAGAGCGACGCGGGACTGCCGATGAGCCCAAAATGGGACCCCGAAAAGCTTGCGATCGAGACCCGGCAACTGCAAGACCTTAAAAAAGCCCCGCTTGGGACCAAAATTTGCGGTTACGTTAAACGAACCGGCCCTGGATTGCTCCAAAGTGCCATGACCCTTGGAGCCGGAAGCGCAACAGCGTCTGTTCTGGCGGGTGCTTCATTTGGCTATATGCTCCTTTTGGTACAGCCCATCGCCGTTTTTCTTGGGGTCGTCATGTTTGCGGCCTTGTCGAATATCGTCTTGACCACCGGCGAACGTCCTTACAAAGCTTTTGGGCGTGAAACGAGCCGATTTCTGGTCTTGTTATGGGCGTTGGGAACGATTTTTGCCTCGATTATTTGGCATTTTCCCCAATATACACTCCTTGCCGGAGCGGGACGCGACCTGGCTTTGCTTGCCAATTGGGATGTATTGAACAATGGCGATATTCCCGGCTGGGTCAGCCAAGTCAACGCCGTTTTGCCTTTTGGACTCCATATTAACGACAAAATCACCAATCTTGGGTATATCGTCAGTATCGCGACCGGTCTGATTATTTTGGCCGTGAACGTTACGGTTGTTTTCAATTACGGAAAAGGCGCGACCGGTGTCAAAATCTACGAACGATTTCTCAAGATCATGATTGGTCTGGTCATTTGCTTTTTCCTGTTGGTTGTTTGTATCAATTGCAGAAAAATCAATTGGCTGGAACTGTTTCGCGGGTACACCGGGTATTACGGTCTTCCCAGAAACGCCGCTGGGGTGATCGAAACCAGTACCTACTTGCAGGTTCTGGGTATGCTGGGTGCCAGTGTCGGGATCAATATGACATTCCTCTATCCTTATTCGCTCCTTGCCAAAGGTTGGGGAAAAGAACACCGCACACTTGCCAAATGGGACCTGGTAACGACCATGTTGATTCCGTTCACGGTTGTTACTTCCTTGATTATGGTTGCGATGGTCGTTACAGGCGTGTATAATCCTCTGCAGGAAGGAGTTCGGACCGGTATGGTTCCACTCGATGCTGCCGCCTCCTTTAAAGACATTCCGTTCGGCAAGCCGATCTTCTGCTTTGGCCTGATGGGCATGTGCTGCTGCGCGATTAGCGCGCATATGGTCGCGTGCGGATTTACCTGGTGCGAAATGCTCGGTATTAAAATGACGACTTGGCGCTTCCGCCTCTTTGCCATGACCCCGGCTATTGGTCTGTTGGGCGTGGTCGTTCCGCTTCCGCTTTGGTTCCCGGTCATTGCCTCCGCGATTTGCAGTATTCTGCTTCCGATCGCTTATATTCTCTTTTTGATTTTGAACAACAAGCGAAGCTTTATTGGCGACGCGGTGGGGCATGGCTTCTCGCGACTCGTCAATAATATATTTATGATCACTGCCGTTGTGGTCGTAACCGGTTGTGCCATTTTGTCGTGTTATAAATTGTATGGAAAATTCTTTGCCCCGGAAAAGCCTGCCGCGCAGAAACAGGTCGATAAGAAAGACGCCGCCAAAGCCGCCGATAAGCTTCCCGCGGGTGCCGATGTGAAAGCCGATGTGAAAGCCGATGTCAAGGCCGCGACAAAGGCCGAAGTCAAACCCGCCGAGAAAGCCGAAGTCAAACCCGCCGCGAAAGCCGATGCAAAGCCCGCGGCTTCCGAGAAAAAAGTCGAACCATCCAAGAAGTAGTATGGACGCTCTGTCGCGGGGGTCTTGCGGTCCGATCCCCTGCTAAACTTTTTGCTTCCGATTCTTCAGTTTTCGGTGACAGGTTCCCCCGTTTACCTTCGGAAAACGGGGGGATTCAGGCCGCACAACGCGAAAAATTCAATAAAACTTTTTGCTTCCGATTCTTGAGTTTTCGGTGACAGGTTCCCCCGTTTACCTTCGGAAAACGGGGGGATTCAGGCCGCACAACGCGAAAAATTCAATAAAACTTTTTGCTTCCGATTCTTGAGTTTTCAGTGACAGGTTCCCCCGTTTACCTTCGGAAAACGGGGGGATTCAGGCTGCACAACGCGAAAAATTCAATAAAACTTTTTGCTTCCGATTCTTCAGTTTTCGGTGATTGATTCCCTGTTTACTGAAACAATCCAATGAAAGGCGTTCCCCGGTAAGCGGAAGAAAAGTTCCGCTTTTTTTCATTGAAGTATTGTCAAGGCTTGCAACAAGGGAATTTTTCGGGTAAAATGGAAAATGCAGGTTAAGTATACCTGTCTTTTTTTCATTGAATCAACGCAAAGTCAAGCGTCCATAAACGAAAAAGAGTCGTAACCCACCATAAACAATCCTTCCGTCCAGAGCGGTTTTTGAGGAACCGTTTCCCATTTGATGTTACGAATTACACAGCAAACACAGTATTGTATTTGTGTTTGATTGTGGCTTCGTTCAATGTATGAGGAAACGATCGAAAAGACTGATTTCATTCCATCCAGCAGAAAGGGTACCATCATGGACTCCAAAATGTCTCGCCGTACATTTCACAAACTCGGGTTGGGAACGACAGTTCTCGGCGTTGCCGGAACTGCGTGTCCCCCATTGCCTCCGGGTGCCAAAGTTATTGGCGCCAATGATACGATTCGTGTCGCGTTTATCGGAGTGGGAAGTCGCGGTTGCCAACTCATGGATGTTTTCAAAAAATGCAAATTGGTTGAAATCGTTGGCATGTCCGATGCCGATTCGGCCGTGCTTGATAAAGCCGCGGCAAAATTCGCACCCAAGGCGGCCAAGGAAAAGGACTTCCGAAAACTGCTCGAACGTGACGATGTTGACGCCGTTGTCATTGCCACACCGGATCATTGGCACGCCATTCAAATGGTTGAAGCGTGCAAGGCGGGCAAAGATGTTTATGTTGAACAACCGGTTTCAACGACATTGCAGGAAAGTTACATTATGAACGAAGCGGCCAAAAAATATAACCGTATCGTTCAGTGTGGTTGTGTGGGACGCAGTTCTCCTTTTTATCTCAAAATGTTCGATGATCGAATCCTCGATAAGATTAGCCGTGTCAGCGTTGTCCGGTGCGGTTATCTGAATAATATGGCGTGGGGGGGGATTGGACGCCGGGGCAGAATTGATCCTCCGGCAACACTCGACTGGGACCTCTGGCTCGGACCAAGATATCAACCTTATCAGGACAATATTGCCCCGTATAAATTCCGCTGGTGGAGTGACTACAGTTCGCAAATTGCTTCCCAGGGCGTTCATATGTTCGATACCATACGTTGGCTTTTGCGTGAACGCGACGCGCAAAGCGTCTGTGCCATGGGCGGCCGCTGGGCTTTTGGGGACGACCGTACCATTCCGGACACGATGGCCGTGTGTTATCAGTTCAACTCGGGCCGGCTTTTGACCTTTGATTTCTTCGAGAGTTCCGGCAATCCGATTATGGCAACGGATGAGAAGTATCAATCGCTTGGTGATATTGAATTCCGTGGCGTCAATGGCACGCTTTATCTCCAGCCAAACCGTTACACGATCAAATCGGAAAAATATGGGCAATTCGTGGGCAATGGGCAGCCTCGAATGAAAGAAGATTCTTTCGAGATGAAAGATGTTCCGCTAAAAGAACTTGATGTCGCCCAACTGCACGTTCAGAATTTCCTGGATTGCATGCGCAGCCGGATTACCCCGAATTGTGATATGGAAGAAGGTCACCTGAGTTGCTCTTTTGCCCATATCGCCAATATTTCCCTGGCTACCGGAATGAGATTGGAATGGGAATCAAGACGTATGCAATTCGTGAATTATAAGCCTGCCAATACACTTTTGAAATACGAATATCGCAGTCCCTGGAAGCTTGAATTGTAAAATCCGGTAGTCTTTACAGAAAATAACAAAATTTCTTAAAAAAAGAGAAATTGGTGGTCGATAATAGGAGATATAACGATATTTCCTGCCAGTCGATCACCATTTTTTGTTTTTGTTACACTGTATACCGGAGAAAGGATGGACAAGGATGTCCAACACAGCTTCAACCGAATATTCGAACCAATCCCATGTTTGTCCAGTCCGCAACGTTCGGGCAGACGACATTGTCCGACAAGGTGTTTTCGGGACAGGAATGGGGATTCTTTGTTTTCTCTTTTTTCTGGGAACCATGCTCTTTTGCTCTTGTGCGGGTCCGCGATTTCCTTCGGCCTCGCAATCGCCCAAAGACCCTTATGCCGAGAATGGCCCCAAAACCAAAGAAGAGGAAGCTTATTATCAAGACGTTTACTCCGGTGAATGGCGGGAGCAAACCGGTCCGTTTGGTTTTGCCAAGTCGATTGGTAAAAAGTCGGGCTCGAAAACGATGCCGCCACACTGGGCCATGATGCCGCATGGGGCAAAGACCATGAGTGAAATCAAAACGGAAACGGCGATGAGGCAATCCGACCGTTTGGCGTATAACAATTATACCGGCGCACCGGGTCAGGCAATGAACGCTTCGGCTTACAATCCGGTTTCCATGGCTCCGGCTCCTTATACGCAGGTTCCTGCTCCGGCCGCAGGAGTACCAGGCACGGCCCAATATCCGCAAACGACTCCGGGGGTGAATCAGACACCCAACTACATTACTCCAACGTACCACGGACAGGGGCAATTTGT